>CAZNDC010000075.1:0-1528 GCA_964571755.1 uncultured Candidatus Saccharibacteria bacterium | reverse complement strand
GCGAAGACGTCGGAGAAGCGAAGAACCTGGTGTGCGCGGGCGGCCCTGAGCAGGTGCTGCCGAATCAAGCGCTCTATACTCGTGACAATTCATGCCGAGAGGACGTCCACGAATCATTAGACGAGTTCCTGCGCACTACGTACCGGCATTATCCAGACTCCGGCACCGAGTACGCGTTCTGCTGGCATGGGCTCATGGGCTATACGCCCGGGGGCTTGCGGCGTATCGGTATCGAACCCTGCAATCCGGTGCTCCTGTATAATCTCGGCTGCAACGGCGTGGGCATACTCCCGTCCATATACGGCGGCAAGCGCATCGCGCGCATCCTCGCGGGGGAGAAGCTTGAGCGGTCCATATTCGACCCGGTTGATCAGCGATGCATGATTTAGCCGCGGTATACTTTTCCTATGGAGAATCCTGAGCGTGTTACCTATTTCGCCGCAACCGATTCAAGGGGCAAGCGTACGCCGTTTGGTATCAAGGCAAAGGACCGCGCGCGGCACATGTACGTAATTGGGAAGACGGGCATGGGGAAGTCGACCCTGCTCGAGAACATGGCTATACAAGATATCCGCAACGGGGAAGGCATGGCCTTCATCGATCCGCACGGCAGTGCCGTTGAGAAGCTCCTCGATTTCATACCGGAGAATCGCGTGAAGGACGTAGTGTATTTCGCACCGTTCGATCTTGACCGACCGATTGCGTTCAACGTGATGGAGGATGTGGGCTACGACAAGCGCCACCTCGTGGTGTCGGGTCTCATGGCTACGTTCAAGAAGATCTGGGAGGACGCGTGGTCCGCGCGTATGGAGTACATCCTCACAAATACGCTGCTCGCGCTCCTTGAGTATCCGGACGCGACCTTGCTCGGGGTGAACCGGATGTATACCGACAAGGGATATCGGAAGAAGGTTATCGATAACGTGAAGGACCCGGTCGTGAAAGACTTCTGGACCAAGGAGTTTGCAAACTATGGCGACCGCTATACGCAGGAGGCGACGCCAGCGATTCAGAATAAGATCGGCCAGTTCACCGGCAACCCGCTCATTCGCAACATTATCGGGCAGGCGACATCGTCATTCGATATCCGCACACTCATGGATAGTCGGAAGATTCTCCTCATCAACCTCTCGAAGGGTCTCGTGGGCGATACGAACATGCAGCTCCTTGGTTCCATGCTTACGACTCGCATTTTCCTCGCCGCGATGAGTCGCGCGAACCTCCCGAGTCATGAACTCGCGAAGGCGCCGAACTTCTATTTCTACGTGGACGAGTTCCAGAACTTCGCGAACCAGACATTCTCAGAGATTCTCTCTGAGGCCCGCAAGTACCATCTGAACCTGCTTCTTGCACATCAGTACGTAGCGCAGATGGAAGAGGAGGTGCAAGCTGCAGTCTTCGGCAACGTGGGTACCACCGTCTCGTTCCGCGTTGGCCCCTTGGATGCCGAACTTCTTGAAAAGGTCTTCTCTCCTGAGTTTCTTCAGGAAGACTTGGTTAATCTCGGCTTTGCGCAGATCTATCTCTC
>CAZNDC010000074.1:0-1824 GCA_964571755.1 uncultured Candidatus Saccharibacteria bacterium | reverse complement strand
TCGCCGTCTCGCGCAGTGCGCAGTAGAGCAATCTTCTCATTCACCTCAGTAACAATATTTGCACCTGCCTTCTCGCCATTATCCTTTACGGCCTTCTCTGCGGTGTAGATCATCTGCTCTGCGAGGTTCTTGGCCTCGACGAGTTCCTTACGCTTCTCGTCCTCTCCGGCATGCGCTTCGGCATCTGCCTTCATCTTCTCGATGTCAGCTTCTGAAAGGCCGGTAGAGCCCTCGATGCGTATGGACTGCTCCTTTCCGGTAGTCTTCTCAAGTGCCTTCACGGTAAGGATGCCGGACGCATCGACATCGAACGTAACTTCAACCTGCGGGAGGCCGCGAGGTGCCGGTGGGATGCCGTCGAGCATGAAGCGGCCGAGCGACTTGTTGTCAGCAGCCATCGCACGCTCTCCCTGCGTGATATGAATCTCAACAGAGGTCTGGTTGTCGCTTGCCGTTGAGAACGTCTGTGAACGCGAGGTCGGTACGGCTGTGTTGCGCTCAATGAGCTTAGTAGCAACACCACCCATAGTCTCAATTGAGAGCGAGAGCGGGATCACGTCGACAAGGAGGATATCCTTCACGTCGCCCTGGAGAATACCTGCCTGGATAGCAGCGCCAATAGCGACCACTTCGTCTGGGTTCACGTCGCGGTGCGGCTTCTTCCCGAAGAGCTTCTCAACTTCTGCCTGAATAAGCGGCATGCGGGTTTGACCACCTACGAGGATAACTTCGTTAACCTCAGATGCCTTGATGCCGGACGCTTCGAGTGCACGCTTCGTGATATCGATGGAGCGCGTGACGTACTCCTCGGCAAGGGACTCGAGGTTTGCGCGGGTGAGCTTCACGAGAAGATGCTGCGGCGTGCTGTCTGAGCCCACAGTGATGAACGGGATATTAACCTCGCTCTCGGTCGCGGTGGAGAGCTCATGCTTTGCCTTCTCAGCACCCTCATCGAGGCGCTGGAGCGCGAGCGGATCCTTCGACACGTCGATACCACTCTGCTTCTTGAACTCGTCGGCGAGGAACCGGACAATCTTCTGATCGATATCGCGGCCGCCCATATGCGAGTCCCCGTCAGTCGACTTCACCTCGATAACATCGTCTCCAACCTCGAGCACGGACACATCGAACGTGCCGCCACCGAAGTCATACACGACGATCTTCTCTTCTTTCTTCTTATTAAATCCATAGGCGAGTGCTGCAGCAGTTGGCTCGTTGATGATGCGCTTTACATCAAGACCCGCTACCTGACCCGCAGCCTTCGTAGCCGCGCGTTGTGCGTCATCAAAGTACGCGGGCACAGTGATAACGGCTTCGGTAATCGTTTCGCCGAGCTTCTTCTCGGCGTCTGCCTTCATCTTTGAAAGTATCATGGCGGACACTTCCTCCGGGCGATAATCCTTGTCTCCGAGATAGACCATCACACCGCCGTCTGGTCCGGCCTTAATCTCGTACGGGACCACGTCCTTGTCCTTCTGGACAACCTCATCCTCAAACCGGTGACCCATGAACCGCTTGATACCGTAGATGGTGCTCTTCGGGTTCGTGACTGCCTGGCGCTTCGCGAGCGTACCAACGAGGCGCTCCCCGTTCTTTGCGATTGCAACAACCGAAGGGGTTGTGCGGGCACCTTCCGCGTTCTCAAGCACGCGCGCCTCGCCTCCCTCCATGATCGCCATGGCAGAGTTCGTTGTTCCCAAATCGATACCGAGTATCTTTCCCATAGTCAAAAGAGATTAGTTGTTAGTGGTGTTGCCCTACGAAATCTTCCGTTCGCACGTATACCCCTATTTTACGCTTCCGGCGCCCAGGTTCAAGTCCCTA
>CAZNDC010000073.1:0-2046 GCA_964571755.1 uncultured Candidatus Saccharibacteria bacterium | reverse complement strand
GCGGAAAGCGCGTCGGCAACCTGTACAATCATAGATTCCGGCGTTTCGTACGGATACTCCTCGTGATGCGACTGCATCGCCTGAATAACCGTTTTCGCGACACCGAACTTCTCAAGGATGCGGCGTCCGATCTCGACGTGCGTCCCTTCGACCTCGTGGTCTACGGCTTTTCCTATGTCATGGAGCAGGGCACCGGCTTTTGCTACGTCAGCATCTGCGTTGAGCTCTGCCGCGAGCATGCCGGCGAGATGCGCCATCTCGATTGAGTGCTGGAGGACGTTCTGTCCATAGCTCGTGCGGAAGTGCAGGCGTCCGAGGAGCGCGGTAAGGCGTGGATCGAGGCCGACGATACCAACTTCGTATGCGGCCTCTTCACCCTTTTGCTTCACGATCTCCGCTATCTCAGCCTTTGCCTTCTCGACGCTTTCTTCAATCTTCGCTGGCTGGATGCGGCCGTCCGCGATTAACTGCTCGAGAGCGAGCTTCGCAATATGACGGCGGAGCGGGTCGAACGATGAGAGCGTTATCTTGTCCGGCGCATCGTCGATGATTACGTCGACACCGGTCGCACGTTCAAAAGCTTTGATGTTGCGTCCTTCCTTGCCGATAACCTTGCCCTTGATCTCTTCGGACGGAATCGTAACCGATAATGTCATCACTTCGCTGTTCACGTTCGCGCCCATGCGATGAATGATTGAAAGCAGAATGGAGCGTGCCTTATCCTCGAGCTGTGTGCGTCCGTGTGCCTCGAGTTTCTGAAGGCGTGCGAGGATGCTCTCCTGCTGGCTCTCCTCGAGATCCTGCATGAGTGCTGTGCGTGCCTCAGCTTCCGACATGCGCCCGAGACGTACCAACTCCTGGCGACGCTCGGTAAGGAGCTTGTCGAACTCTCGCTTCAGGTTCGCTGCTTCATTCTCGCGGTTCTTCACGTCCTCAGCTTCGTTCACGAGACTGCGTTCGCGCTCGTCGAGGAACTCTTCGCGCTTTGCGAGACGTTCAGCGTTCTTCGCGAGCTTCTCTTCGCGCTCTTTGAGGGGAAGGAAGCGTTCTGCCTCGACCTTCTTCGCGCGCTCCTCCGCTTCGGTAACGAGACGGCTCGCGCGCTCCTTAGCGTCGAGCATCTTCTGCTTAACCTCAAGCTCCAAAGAGCCACGCTGGCCGAGCGCAATCAAGAGACGCAGGACGTAGCCTACGGCGATGCCCGCGAGGCCGGAAACGGCCAGGAGGCTCAAGAGTATTTTTATGGACATAACGGTGTGGTGGCCTTCTTGCACGGCGGCGCACAGGAAGGATTGCAAGCAAATTAGGTTCGGGAATGCAGTGATTCAGGCGCTTCGGCAGTGCAGAATTCCCTAGAACCCTTATAAAATAACACTTTTTAGCATTTTCGCAATATTAAGGATTTACGGACCTACAAAGAACGCCCCGCACATTATGTGCGGGGCGTTCTTTCAACTAAAGCTTATTTCGCCTTGTAGACCTGGTCCACGAGCCCGTACTTCTTGGCATCGTCCGCCATCATGAAGTAGTCGCGGTCGACGTCCTTCTCAATCTTCGAGAGCTCCTGGCCAGTCGCTTTGGCGAGGATCTTGTTAAGACGGTCGCGTGTGGCGAGGATATGTTTCGCGGTGATCTCGATGTCGGTTGCCTGTCCCTGCGCACCGCCCCATGGCTGATGGATCATCACCTCTGCGTTCGGGAGCGCATAGCGCTTACCCTTAGCACCTACGGCGAGAATAACGGCAGCTGCGGACGCTGCCATGCCCACACAGACAGTAGAGACGTCAGGCTTGATGTGGTTCATCGTGTCGAGAATCGCGAGACCTGCCGTTACCGAGCCGCCAGGGCTGTTCACGTAGAGTGAGATGTCCTTCTTCGGGTCTTCGCTCTCAAGGAACAAGAGCTGAGCGATGATGAGATTCGCCATATCGTCATCGATACCGCCACCAAGGAATACGATACGGTCCTTAAGGAGCCGCGAGTAGATATCGTAGCCGCGCTCGCCGAACTGCGACTTTTCCACGACCATCGGGACGAGCATCGCAC
>CAZNDC010000072.1:0-2153 GCA_964571755.1 uncultured Candidatus Saccharibacteria bacterium | reverse complement strand
GAGAGCGCGTGCGCAGTCCCGGCAGCCATCCATTGATGGACATAAATGAGCTTCTTGCCGCCATAGCTGTCACCGAGACGGTCCTTGATCATCTGGCCCTTGTACCCGATCACGATAATCACCTCGTCAATCTCTTCAGGGAGCGCATCAAGGATGTGCTCGATAATGGGTTTTCCGGAAACCTCAATAAGCGGCTTGGGACGCTCAAACGTAAGCGGGTGCATCCGCTTCCCTTCTCCTGCTGCGAGTATGACTGCCTGCATATATTAGAAAGCGGCTTCTACCGCGGACTCTTCGCCTGATTCAGGCACCGCGGCACTGGAGCTGCTTATGACATTATAGATAAGAAGTGCGGCGGCAACAAAGATAACGAGGAGTCCTCCGCAGATAACCTCGAGATACTGTATGCGCACGTGCATCACAACCGCAACGAGGAGCAGGAGCGAGAACAAGACAATGAGACCGCTGAGGACATAGATAACCGTGTGCGTTGGTGACGTCGCTATCTGCGCGAGCACACTCATTATTCGTGCATCGAAACTCTCGGTTTCAGCCCCGAGGACCCGCCCTTCGGAAGACTCGGCGCCAAGAGAACCGAGACCCATAGAATCCCCAAGACCTCCGCTGCGAGGAGTGGCGAAGAACTGAACCACAAAGGTCGTCGCTCGGCCCTTATACTCCCCCTCTGCGGTGCCAATACCGATGCGCGTGTATTGTGGCTTCACGATATTAGCCCGGTGCATCGGCGAGTTCATCCATGCGTCCTGAACGTCCTTCGAATCCTTGAAATCAACGGCGAGGTTCTCGCCTGCATAGGTGTACTGATATCCGACCTGATCAAGCCAGAACCATGGCGCGCGCCCAGATGGGTCTACGTGCGCAAAGTATCCTTTCTCTGCCATGTCTGCTGCCTTCAGCTGCGCGGCCTCGGCAAGAAGTGGATCGAAAGCAAGTGTCGATACACCGTTCCTTGTACGGTCCTCATTCGCAAGCGTCGAGAGCACACCAGGAAGCACGCTTGCGAGGAAGTTGGTCTGCGCGAACACAACAGACGTCTGGAGAACGTAGGCCGCCTGTACAAGCAAGAGGCCGAGCACGAGCACTGCTACCCCGCCTGCAGTGAAGAGGATCGGTTTGTAACTGTTGCCGCGATGCGGCAGGAGGTAGTCCTTGAGCGTGCGACGATACTTGCGTGGCATAGAGCGGTATTAGCGTCCAGCAGCCTGTGCTTCAAGCAGCAGGATTTGGAGTTTCTGGAGCAGTACCAAGAGTTCTTTAAGTTGCTGCAACCGAGCGGCGTCATCAACCGAATTAGACCCTTGAAGCGAACCCCGATTCAAAAGTGCGAGCGTCTGTGGTCCCACTCTCCCTATGGCCGGAAGTTCATGCTTCGCCTGATACTTCTGAACTCCTTCGTAGGTCATGGTTCCGTAGAAGCCGGTAACCGCTTCCGCGAAGAAGCCCTCTGCCTTAAGCAAGTCCTGGAGTGCCCTTACATCGGGCCCCGACATACCTGGAGCGAGCTCGATTGTGAAATTATAGGTCGATGCGCCGAGTACCTCTCCTCCTATACTTTCTGCTCTTGCCAGCCTAGACGAGGACGACCGGCGCGAGCCGCCGCCACCTCCTCCCGAAGAGGACGATTCAACAACAGGAACGACAGGGACGATGACCACCTCAACCGTACGCGTTACTTGACTAGCGGCATTCCCGAGCGAATCCTGTGCGTTATAGGTGATTGTGTACGTGCCGAGTACGCTGGTATTAACCGTGTGCCCACCAATCGTAACGGAGACGGCTCCCTCAAGAGCGTCAGTGGCACTCGCCCCCGGATCAAGGAAGGCGCTGCCCTGCTCAATGGTCATGGCTGCAGCGCCTACGAGCGTAATGACTGGACCCACTGTGTCGGGTAGAGGCGCCTCGACAATAACCGTGCGCGTAGTTGTTCCCACATTCCCTGCCGTATCGGTCGCAGAGTAAGAAACTTCATACGTTCCAGCAGTAGCGGTGTTTACCGTACTGCTCGCAACACTTGGCGTTATCGGGCCATCGAGAGTATCGCTCGCACTCGCTCCCGCGTCAGTGTAAAGAATGCCGTTCGCTACAGTCACGGTAGCGTCGCCCGCAAGCGTCACGACGGGAGCAGTCGCATC
>CAZNDC010000071.1:0-2311 GCA_964571755.1 uncultured Candidatus Saccharibacteria bacterium | reverse complement strand
GATGCACCGTAGCATTGTCTGCAGGACAGGGTGCTCCCTTCGCTGCCTTCGAGAAGAGCGTGGTGACAATATCGAACTGCACGTCCGGCATCTTCTGCATCAATGTGCACAGTGCTTCCTCGGCAGGACCAGCAATCGGATGGAAGGTCGTCGTGAAGACAAGGACGCGATTCTCGCGCACTTCTATCGGCTGTGCGGTCTCCTTAATCGATTGTATGTAGCCAGCGAGATGTGTCTTCGGCTCCCACCCGAGCGCACGAGCGCGAGACGTATCAACATTCCCGCCCATACGATTCCCAGGACGCTCGGGCAATGTAACAGTCGCACCGCCGAACAGTGCGGCGACTTCCTGCACCGTATAACTCCGTTCGTCCCCGAGTCCGAACTCGTCTCCCGTTCCCTGTTCGCCAACAAGTACGAGTCCGTCGACGATATCCTCAATGTGCGTGAAGTTCCTGCTCTGCGTCCCTGGCAAGACGATACCGAGCGGCCGTCCGCGAAGATAGCTTTGACGGAATATCTCGATGACCGTACCGAAGGCGCCAGCGCGCTCGCCAGGGCCATACACGTTATAGAAATAGGTTATGGCATACGGGATGCCGTACCAGGCTGCATAGTTCTTCACGAGCTCCGTATTGGTCGCCTTCGCCCACGCATACGGACTCTGGTCGCGGCCGAGTCCCTCGTCTGCGAACTTTGTAGAGGATCCGGCGTACACAATCTTCGAGCCGCGTCTGCGCACGAACTCAAGCACCGCGAACGTACCGGTCTTGTTGAGGTCCCATAGGGTCTCGATATCCTCGAAACTCTTCTCTACCCGTGAATACTCTCCCAGGTGGTAGACGAGGTCGGGAGATTCGGGAACGTGCGACTCAATATCCTTCGTATGCCCCTCCCTATAGGTTACGCCCGGTACATGGTTCTCCCGGCTACCAGTGAAGTAGTTATCGAGTGAGATCACTTGATGACCGTCGGCATGGAGCCTACGGCAGAGATGCGAACCGACGAAGCCGGCGCCACCTGTAACGAGTATTAGCTTGCTCATAGGGGTGCTCGGGAAAGCGTACGATAGGTTCCCGATTGAGGCCAGAGTGCGCCAAGAAGCGAGGACACAAGACTGCGTAATGCCCCCACCCCGACAGTGTTTGCTGCCTGGGCGGGGGCTTCTATCGTCGTCTCATGACTAGGAACTTCCTTATGCGTTGGTATCTCGACCGGTCTCATTAATATAGTACCGGTCTCGGGCACTACAGGTTGCGCAGCATCAATGTTCGCGTTTTGAGGATATGAAAACGCTACCTCTCCGCTCGGATAGCGAAGTTCCATGGTCGCAGTCGACGTCGAGATACCGGTTATCTCGGGCGGGAATATGACCTGTCTCCCCGGGAGAATCTGCGTATCTGCAGGAATCTGAAACTGTTCCTTACCAGATACGAGCCTGTATTTAGAGAGATCAAGGATGCGCGTGTCATTGTTTGAGAGCGTTACACCCTGCGGCGAGACCAAATCGATGCTGAGCGCTGCCGGGTCGGCCATAACAATAAAGGATGCCGTGCCGTGACTGTATCCTTCCTGCGCCCGCACAACAACGAGATATTCCCCTGGCTCGCGATATGCATGCTCAACGCTCCGTCCGGTACGATTACCCCCATCACCACACGCCCAGGTAACTTGCGGCGCGCGGCGGTGGCGGCCTGTGCTGTCATAGACGATTGACTCGTAGACGGTGTGCGCCTTCACTGAGACCGTACGATCGCCCCCGGTCTCGATTAAGAGCGACGCGACCGGATTACTCACTACCTTCTCGGAAGAAGAACTGCTTGAGGTTGGGGCGCTTCCTGTCTCAGCGACCGATTCCGTTGCGTTCGCAGCACGCGGCGTTGCGACTGCTGTTACCCACGCGTCTCCGTTCCGCTGAGCCGTGAGTTTGCGTTCTGCATCTCCTCCCACAACGGCCTCCCATCCGCCCGATGCGTCAATCCGCTCCACCTCTCCGGCCCCTGACGTGAGTATCAGTAGCTCTCCCGCATTCGAGAGCCCGCTCCCAAACGAGCGGCCCACATCCGCTGATATTCCCGGCACCGGATCGGGGCACGCACTTGGTGTCGCGCGCTCGATAAGATAGTAGCCGCCTGCAGCAATGCTCCCTGCAAGCGGGACGGACATCGCGCCATCCCCAGTCTTGAGCGTCCATCCTGAAAGGGACACTAATTCCGTCCCGGTGTTCGCGAGCTCAACCCATTCACAGAAGCTGCCGTTCTCAACATCGGTACCCATCCACGCAATCTCGCTCACCACTACCGCTGCTGAT
>CAZNDC010000070.1:0-2431 GCA_964571755.1 uncultured Candidatus Saccharibacteria bacterium | reverse complement strand
GAGATCTCCGGATGGATTCCGTACTGGCGCACCGAAGCCGGAACCAAGGACGCGCGCAAGCATCTTTCTCAGATGACGGAAGTTAATCCCTTCAGCTACACCGTAAGGGCGGACGGCAGTCTCCATGATGCTGCAAAGGTAAACTCGAAAGCATGGCAGGACCTCTTTAAGGATGCAAAGAAAAAGAAAGTACGCGTGGTCCCGACCGTTATGTGGAGTGACACGAACGCTATCCATGACGTCCTCTCGGACCCCGCGAAGCGCGCGATCCACATCGCCGGTATCGTGAAGATGGTGGAGGACAACGACTTCGACGGTGTCGACATTGATTACGAGGGCAAGAAAGCAGACACCCGTGTCCACTACACAGCGTTCCTAAAGGAGCTTTCTGAGGCCCTCGACGCAACGGATACCGATACGTGGCTCATGTGCACGATTGAAGCACGTATGCCGCTTGATTCCCGCTTCGTCGGCGCGCCGCCTGCAGGCATCGAGTACGCAAACGATCTCAAGGAGATCAACAAGCATTGCGACCGTATCCGCATCATGACGTATGACCAGCAGACTGCGGACGTGAAGCTCAACAAAGTAGCGCGCGACGCGAAAGAGATCTATGCACCAGTTGCGGATACGAAATGGGTGGAGAGCGTTGTGAACTACATGGCGCAGGATATCGATAAGAAGAAGATGGTCATCGGTATCGCTACGTACGGCTATATCTATCAGATTATGCCGAACACTGACGGCAGTGGCTACGGCTACATCAAGGTAGAGGCCTTCAACCCAGCCTACGCTACCGATGTGGCTAAGAAGTACCGCATTACGCCGGTACGCAACCGTGCAGGAGAGCTCTCCTTCAGCTACGTTCCGAAGGACCAGAGCTCGCTCCTGCCGAACCAGAAAACCCTTGCAGCGCTCGCCCCGAAGGGAACCGCATCAGGAAACCTTGCGGCCGCTGGCGCGCTTGTCCTCGCACAGAGCAAGAAGCAGCAGGCACCGGTCCAGTACCTTACCTGGAGCGATTCCAAGGCTATCGGAGACAAGGTAGCACTTGCGAAGAAGCTCGGAGTTAAGGGTGTTGCAGTCTTCAAGATAGACGGCGGCTCTGATCCAAAGATGTGGCGCGTGCTTAAGAAATAAGAAAAGCCCCGCTGATGCGGGGCTTTTCTTAATACTTATTCTGATACCGAAGGAGGTTCGCGCAGACGGTCAAACAATGCCTGATAGAAATGAGGGTGCGTCTTCCATCGAGCAGGGTTACTGTTGTTAATCAACGTAACGAGTTCAGACTTCGATAACGATATGATTTCCTTCTTTGCGTGCTCAATCAGCTCTCTGGTCATGCGTTCAGGTTGCGCCTCGGCCGTCTCCTGTAGAGTCACGAGCATCTCGGAGAGCTTGGGGCCGTTAATCTCGACGCCGTCGATAGCGAGTGAGGTCTCCCGTTTCTGAGGAAGAATAATCGCATCAGGAACAAGTTTGTAGTTGTCGTTCGCTGGGGTCGGTATGCGCTCGTTCATGAGGAAAAGTATACCGTTAATCAAAAATCTCTGCCAAATACCCATCTATTGTCCTCTGGTCGAGGTCATAGAAATGGAGATCTTCCTCATGGAGATACTTTGCGAGACCCTTTCCCACGAAGCGCCAGTGCCACGGCTCGTACTGGTAGAACGTATTGCCTTTCGGATAGGAGAGCACAAAGCCGTACTTCCATGCGTTATCGGTAAGCCACGCGTACGCAGGAGTCTTATCAAACCCCGCGAAGCTCGCACCAACCGCAGCCGTCGTGAGGTCTACTGTCGTACCGAGCTGATGCTCGGAATACCCTTGGTCTGCAGAGAATGCGTTTGCCCCTGAGCCGAACGTCACGCGGTAATTTGACTTGAGCGCAGCTTGCGTCGAGAACGAGCGGAAGGCGGATATAACAAGAAGGTCGATACCGTCTTCCTTCGCATCTTCAAGGAGATCCTCTATATGGGGAGCAACATTCCTATGCAGCTCGAGTGTGCGGTCCTTCTGGAACAGGTACTCGGAGTTAATACTCGAGAGCGCAGGAGGCGCGTAATTCTCGTTAAGGAAGTAGACTTTGGAATACTTGGCGAGGAGTTCCGGATCGGTCTTGGCGAGCTTCTCGAGCGTCCCTACGGTCCCTGAGAGCGAGGAGAGCTGATCTTCGAAGTTCCCGTTCTTTCGCTGCTCGGCGCGAAGGAGGGCGACAAGGTTCGTTGCCTCGTCCGCCTTCTTTGCGAGGTTCGCAGAAAGTGTGGTCTGCATGGTGCGCGCTGCTTCGGTTGTGGAGGCGAGCTCAAGCCGGGTCTTGGAAAGCTCTGTAGAGAGGACGCTGTACTGGTATCCGCCGAACAAGGCAGCTGCGAGCACGAGGATGCCTGCTGCCAGAGTGATGATGCCGGTCCTGTTCATGGTCCCGGCA
>CAZNDC010000069.1:0-2480 GCA_964571755.1 uncultured Candidatus Saccharibacteria bacterium | reverse complement strand
GTACTCATTGCGCCTAAACGCCATGTTCAGTATTTCGAGGACCTAGCCGCCGACGAGAAAGAGGCGATTGAAGATCTCCGCTGCAAACTTCGTGATGCATTACGAACTACATTCAGCGCCGAAGGATTTAACTATGCATGGAACGAGGAGAGTGTTGGCGGGCAGAGCGTGCCTCACTTTCATCTACACGTTCTTCCGCGCAAGAGTGGGGACGCAGGAGTGCACAGCTATGAGCCCCGTGAGTTCATCTATCGTCCTGTCCCTGCCGAACAGCGCCCCCAGAGCAAAGAGTCTGAGTTACAGGAGATTGCGACTCTTATTCGGAAAGCACTTTAGTACTGCCCGAGCCTCTTAATAATTATCTCTCGGGCTTCGGGACTAAAACCTGCATACTCCTTGTCAGCGATGTATTCCTCCTTGGTTACCCATCGCCATTCAGAGAATTTCTCTGGCTCCATAAGCTTCGCCTCCTGATCCGTCTTGCATAAGAACAGTGGGACCCTATCTCCTTCTTTCGCTCCGTTAGCTTCTCCCAGGAACTCGAGTATCTCAAAGGTGTCTATGCCGACTTCTTCTCGCACCTCGCGTCGTAAGGTCTCCTCCAATGTCTCGCCAGAGTCGCATCGTCCTCCGGGAATCGTCCAGACAGATATGTCCTTCCACGTCGCTTCTGTATAATTCCGCTTTCCTGTAAGGACATTCCCCTCGCGCATCATGACGGCCACCGGGCATGTCTTACTATCCCCTAGCCTTGAAAGCTGCTCCTCAAGCATATACACAGCATGCCAGATGTACGCCAGCAACGAAAGAACCGTCCTTTCGGACGGTTCTTTGTGCTTATCGCTTCTTGCCGACCTTTCGGCGAGAGACGATGAACTTGTTTGAGTACTTCTTCGGGGTTCGGGTCTTCTGTCCCTTGCCGGTTGGCTTGCCCCACATGCTCTTCGCACGACGCAGTCCCCGACCCTGCTTTCCTTCACCTCCTCCGTGGGGGTGGTCAACTGGGTTCATGGCGGTACCGCGGACCGTTGGGCGGATACCCTTCCAGCGGGACTTTCCGGCCTTTCCGTAGTTCTGGAGACGCTGCTCCTCGTTGCCCACGGTTCCAACCGATGCCCACGCGGACTCGATGATCTTACGGACCTCAGAGGAAGGCATCTTCACCTGCGCGTATCCCGCGTCATGCGCGATGATCTCGGCATGATTTCCAGCGGAGCGCGCGATGCGTGCACCTGCGCCAGGACGAAGCTCGACGTTGTAGATAAACGAGCCCGAAGGGATCTTCCCGAGCGGAAGGCGGTTTCCAACCTTCACCGGGACGTTCTCGCCAACGATGAACGTATCGCCAACCTTCATGTCCTTAGGGACCGTGACGTAGCGGCGCTCGCCGTCTGCAAATACGGAACGTGCGATGAACGCCGTGCGGTATGGGTCGTACTCGATGGTCTCGATACGTGCTGGGATGTCGCGCTTGTCGAACTTGAAGTCGACGTCGCGGAGCATGCGCTTGTGCCCGCCACCCTGGTGACGAGTCGTGATGCGACCTGCATTGTTGCGGCCAGCCTGATTCTTCTTCTTCGAAAGAAGCGGCTTGTGCGGCTTGTCGCCTGAGAGTACGCCACGGAACGTGACGACGGTCATGCTGCGGCGGCTCTTCGATGTTGGCTTGAAAGACTTCATAGTACTCAGGGTTATACGAAGGTGATGGAATCACCCTTCTTCAGGTAGACGTAGGCCTTGTGACGACGGCTGCGCTGACCTACACCGCGACGACCGCGCAGTGGTACCTGCTTTGCAGGAAGGTTTACGCGACGGACCTTCATCGGGGTAACGCCATAGGCCTTGATGATTGCCTGAGCGACATCCTCCTTGGTCGCGCTCTGCGCAACCTCGAAGACGTACACACCCTGCTCGGTGCCGATGAGTGCCTTCTCAGAGAACCACGGGCGCTTGAGGACGTTCGCGATGCGCGCGTCATCAACAGCAAGCATGCCGCGACCCCAGACGCGTACGCCTGACTTCGGCTTCTTCGCCTTCGTGTCTTTCTTGTCGGATGAAAAGAGTGCCATAACAGTTTATATTAGCCCTTCTTAGCGAGGCGCGCAGAAAGCTGCGGAAGCGCCTCAGCAGGATTTTCGATGACGAGATACTTCTTGTTCACGAGGTCGACCGGGTTCAGGTTCCTCACCTCTTCGAGTGTAAGGCTTCCGATGTTGCGGAAGGACTTCTCAGAGACGCTGTCTTTCTTCGCGAATGCGAATACGGCTGCGTTCTTGCGCTTGGTTGCGAGCTCAGCGACGCCGGAGCCGTTCGCGATAGCGACAAGCATCGCCTTTGCGTCCTTGGTCTTAGGTGCAGTTATCGCGAAAGAATCAACGAAGATAACCTGGCCATCGCGGAGCTTGCGGGAAAGCACGACGGCGAGCGCAGCTGCACGCATCTTGCGGTTGATCTTCACCGAGTAGTCCTTCTCAGCGCGT
>CAZNDC010000068.1:0-2516 GCA_964571755.1 uncultured Candidatus Saccharibacteria bacterium | reverse complement strand
ATGGTGGACCCACGGGGAATCGAACCCCGAACTTTGCCATGCCATGGCAACGTAATACCACTTTACTATGGGCCCGTTTCCCCTACTTTACTTCCCTTTCTTGAGCTCCTCAAGGTCAGCGAGGACCTTCGCAACGTCCCGTGAGAGCTTCTCGAGCGTATCAGCCTTCGAGGCCTTCTTCTTATCCTTCGGAGCGGTAGCTTTCGGTATTGCACCCTCTTCTTCGCTCAGCTCCTCGACGTCCTCCTGAATCTCGTCGATATCCTCACTAATCTCCTCGATATCTTCGGAGATCTCTTCAAGATCTTCCTGGATGTCCTCCATGTCCTCGCCGAGCTCCTCGATGTCTTCGGAGATCTCATCAATGTCCTCCTCGACGTCCCGCAGGCTCTGGGTGTGTCGGTTCACCGTTATCTGGATAAGGATGGACATGTAGATAGCCTCAAGCGACACCAGGGTCGTAAGGACGAGCAACATGGTCTCCCAGCTGATAAGGCCAAATACAGACAACAGGAAGAACACTCCGAATGCGAGTGTGTGGAGAATGAGCGATCCTACAGACCCAGTAGCTGCGACCATGCGTTCGACACCGGTTGGAGTATAAGGAGTTTTGTCACGCATTAGTGTGACCGTAGCACTAGCGAAGGCCCTCTGTCCATCATTCGTTGTGCGCAACGAGAGGTTTTCCTCTCTGCGATTGCTCGCTACAATGAGGGAAATGCCTGGCAACCTTCCGAGATCGCTGATGCCGCATGCATACCCAACGAGGCCGCCTAAGCGGAGGCGGCCTATAAAGGGCGCACGCGCCGCAGGTTCTCTTTTGATTGCCGCGCTCTTGATTGCGCTTGGATTCTTGTCCTTGCCTACGATACTCGCAACCGACATAAAGCTCGCCCAGGCCGAGCCGGCAAAGCCCCTGTTCCCGGTAACGGTGGACCCAGTGAACGAGACCATCAACGAGGACCCGGAGGTTGAGGCGCTCCTTGATGAGACACATGGCTCACTTGAAGCTGCTGTAGGACTCGCGAGCGGCGTGCTCTCCTGGATCGCCAACGCCATTACGTCCGTCCCCGCATACCAGCAGATCGCTGGAAGCGATATCGCCTTCGTCGACATCAAAGCCGGATACCGCCAAGAGGAGGTCGCGCGTGCCTTTGGCCGGGAGCTCGGATGGACCCTCAAAGAGCAGAACGCCTTTCTTAAGCAAATCAACGGAACTGAACCTGAGATTGCCGAAGGAGAGTTCGTACCGGGAACATATATGGTGAGCTCGGCGGCCAGCGCGTCCTATATCCAGGAACTCCTAAACGATCGATTCGAGAAGGACATCGCCGCGCGGTACAGCACCTCGAGCGAGGAAGTCCTTCCTATCGAGGATGGTATTACCATCGCTTCCATGCTCGAGCGCGAAACCAGGGACCCTGCCGAGATGCGCCTCATCTCCGGCATCATCTGGAACCGTCTATGGGCGGGTATGAACCTTCAGATTGATGCCACGCTGCAGTACGCAAAGGCAACGAAGGCGAATAATGGTGTCTGGTGGCCAAAGCCAGTACCGAACGACAAGTACATCAAGTCCGCGTACAACACGTATAAGAATAAGGGCCTGCCTCCAGGACCTATCGCAAACCCATCAACGGCAGCGGTGCTCGCTGCCCTCAACCCAAAGAAGACGGACTGCATCTTCTATTTCCATGACAGCCGCAGCGAAATGCACTGCACGAAGACCTACAAGGAGCACGTCGCGCTTCTCAAGAAGTACTACGGACGGGGAAAGTAGCCTCCTAGTTAAGGACGAGGAATCCTATCGAGAGCGTTGTTGCGTATGCAACCCAGAGAATATAGGGGAGCATGAGATACGCTGCAGTCTTTGAATACCTCCCAAAGAGAATGGCGAGCAGGATTATGAGGCCCAGGAGGAGTACGATAACAAGTACGGAGAGCAGGAGCTCGTGCAGACCAAAGAACGCAACGGTCCAGAATGCGTTAACTAAAAGATGGGCGAGGAAAAGCCAGAGCACGAATGTCTTCCCTATCCTCTTCGAGCGAGACACGAGATACGCCGCGATACCCATGAAGAGGTACAAGAGCGTCCAGACCGGTGCAAAGACCCAGTTTGGTGGGGTCCAGGACGGCTGTATCAGCGCGGGATACCAGGTCTGTATGCTGTCGCCCATGAAGAGCGCGCCAACAAGGCCCGCAAGCTGCGAGAGGGCTATGAAGGCTGCGAGCGTGAGGAGGTCGCGAGCTTTCATACTAGTAGTTGAGGAAGCGCGTCGCGATGAGGTAGGTCGCGCCTGACGTTACTGTCGTGACGATAACGCCCCATGCAAGATCAACGAACGTAAGCGGGAGCGGCCATCCGCTGATGGTTGCGAGATTCGTGAAGTCATATGCCGCGTAGGCTGCAAGACCGAGGAATGCACCGGCGAGAAGCGCCTTGGTGAGCGAGTGCGCGCTGATCGCTGGAGTGAGCACGAAATAGGAGAGCGCGAATGCGTAGATCACATAAAAGG
>CAZNDC010000067.1:0-2548 GCA_964571755.1 uncultured Candidatus Saccharibacteria bacterium | reverse complement strand
TGCTTCATCACTGCGGCGAACCGACCGATTATTGACTCGGATAAGGCCGGACGGATGCAGGACCTCGGCATTGGCGGCACCTACGGGATGCCGTACGAGGAGGTGAGGAGCTTGTTCAAGAATGTCGCCTAATCTCTTTATTACGGAAGATAGTTAGGCTTCAGGATATCTTTCAGCTGCGCGAGCGGAATAGTCACGGTCTGCGTACCTAGTGCGTACGGGCCAACCTGGTAGGGAGGGAAGATAAGTACGAGCGCATCTCCGTTAATCGTGAAGCTCTGGAAGTTCTCGAGTGCGGGCGCCGTCCCCTGGTTCAGGTAGTTAGTATCGATATCCGAGCCGAGCGTCTTTGTGAGCTCTGTGCGTGAGATTTCTGAAAGACGTGCGAGATAGGGCGTTTTTGGCAGGAACAGATTCTGTATGGCGAGCTCTACACCGGTTTCGGTGTCAAACGTGAAGGTTCGGAAGAAGGCGTTTGGATGAGCGCCAAAAGTATCGACATAGATGGTGTATGCGTAGGAGACCGTATGAGCGCCTTTTGTTTCGTCATACTCGATGGCGAGTGCCTGCTTGCGCCCGTCTTCGTACCCCATGATCTGAAGATCTTCCTTGGTGAGGTTGGCGAAGTTGCCTTCGCGCTTAAAGTCGCTCACGGTCTTGTCGATAAAAGCCTTCATAGCAGCGATTGCCGTAGCGTCAGCTTTGGCTCCCGCAGATGCGAGAAGCAAGGTCTCTGCTGGATAGGCAGCCTCGATGTCATAGAACTGGGCATGCTCCGTAGCTGTCTGCGGCTCGGGGCGCTCTACTACTGGAGTAGCGGGGATTTCAGCAGCAGGCAGGTACGGCTCGGGAGCTCTATGCGTGGCCATATACCAGCCGACAAGCCCGATAACGACCAGAAGAAGGATGCCGGCTCCAAGGAGTTCGAGCCTCTGTTCGCGAGAGAGGATTGGGAAGTTCATCATATGGGCAAAGTATAGCTCACAAATAGAAAGGCCATGCGCGAGCGCATGGCCAGAAAGATCGTGTTCTAGAGGTAGAGCGGGTACTCGCCGAAGATATCATCGAAGCTCAAAAGAGAGTCGATACCGTCGTCATCGATGACGAACAGGTCCGAATCAGGGTCGTTCTGACCCATTCCCGGTCCCTCTGGATCGTCGGCCGGAAAGCCCCCGCTATTAATGCTCATACCATTCCTCCCTCAGCAGCTACCGCCGTACCCTAGCATGAGGCCCTTAGTTTGACACTTCCCCTCGTTTCATATAGATTCTATCTATCCCGCCTGGCGGGCTTTCCATTGTCTATCTATGTCACGCTCCCTTAAGAAAGGCCCATACATCGACCTGAAACTCATGAAAAAGATTCAGGACAAGAAGCCGTCCGCAACGGCCTCTATCAAGACGTGGGCGCGGAACAGCCAGATAGCACCGGAGTTCGTCGGATTCACGTTCGGCGTCCATAACGGCAAGTCTCACGTAGACGTCCTCGTTTCCGAGGAGATGGTCGGCCACCGTCTGGGCGAGTTCTCTCCAACTAAGAAGTTCGTCCGTCACGGAGGAAAGATGCAGAAGCAGCTCGAGGCTAAGAAGCAGCAGGCTGAGATCGCAGCCGCAAAGGCTGCTAAGGCCGCTCCTGCGCCTGCCAAGAAGAAATAATAGGTATGGCATCCAAAGGAACACACAAGCAGCCTGCGCAAAGCCGCAAAGACGAAGCGAAGAAGGCAATCAACGCCTCGCTCTCAACCTACAACCAGTCGCCCCGCAAGGTGCGTCTCGTTACCGACATGGTGAAGGGCAAGAAGGTCTCCGAGGCCGTGAACGCGCTCGCGTTCCTCCCGAAGCGCGCGAGCCTTCCCATCAAGAAACTCATCGAGTCAGCAGCAGCAACTGCCAAGGGCCGTGGCGAGGATGTTGATACGCTTCGTATCGCTGACATCCGCGTCGACTCTGCAGGCATGATCACCCGCTTCATGCCCCGCGCTATGGGTCGCGCAGCAACGATTCGCAAGCGCCGGAGCAGCATCACGGTCCGTCTCACGTCCGACACCAAATAATTTCCATGACACACACCGTCCATCCGTACGCACACCGCCTCGGCATCATCCGTGACTGGAAGAGCCGCTGGTTCGCTACAGACAAGAAGTCGTACCGCGAGAACGTTGCGGTAGACCAGGCTATCCGCACCTTCTTCAAGAAGCGCGGGAAGGGCATGTACCTCGCTGACCTCGAGATCGAGCGCACCGCTGCTGAGCTCCGTATCATTCTTCATACTGCACGTCCGGGCGTTGTTATCGGTCGCTCTGGCGAGAACGCGACGAAGCTCCGCAACGAGATCACCCGTCTCGTGAACGCAAAGGCAACCGGCACCAAGCGCCTCGTGAAGCTCGATATCATGGAGGTTCGCCAGCCGGAGACATCCGCAGCAGTCGTCGGCCTTATGGTCGCCGAAGGACTCGAGAAGCGCATGCCGTTCCGCCGTGTCCTCAAGCAGACGGTTGAGAAGGTCATGGCCGTGCGTGAAGTAATTGGTGTACGCATCGTCGTCTCTG
>CAZNDC010000066.1:0-2596 GCA_964571755.1 uncultured Candidatus Saccharibacteria bacterium | reverse complement strand
TCTCCATTTGGAAACGGTGTCTCGACATACTCTTTCATCCTGTTGTCCTTGAACAAATCTACTGGCCCGCCGTTTCGGTCTCCGTAGTTGCATTCGCGCAGGCGCACGTCAGCGACAATCTCATACTTCCCGCCGAACCCAAGCTCAGCAGAATCAACCGCACGCTTCAAGTCAGAACAAAACACCGTATCAAAGGTTAGGTGTGCAACTTGCTTCCCAAGCATCCGAGCCTGCTCAATGCCGGTCTCAGAAAGCTCTCCGGGCAGCCAGCCGGTTGCGAGGTCCTTCTCGTTATCTGTTGTGGTGCCGTGGACGAAATAGGTTATGCGTATAGCCATACAGTTAGCGTGTCTCCTTACTTATAGTTCCCAGTTTGATCATTTCCATTTGAGGAATGTTCGCCCCGCTTTTCATACGATGCCGCTCTTCGGCAAAGCGTCGGCCGGTATCAACAAATCCCATCTTAGTATAAAACGCTATCGCGTTGGTATTGTAAGTCGCTACACCAACGAGCATATCCTTCTCTCTCCCAAGATATTCTTCGGCAGCGAAAAAGAGACCCTTCCCGATCCCGGCACCTTGGTACTCAGGGAGCACATAGATGGCAGCAATGCGGTTAGCTCCGGCCTCCCTTTCTACTCGGCAGATACCTACGATTTTCCCATCTTCAATAGCAACGAACATCGGTTCAGACGCTGGATCTTTCAGTTCGTCACGTCTCTTTGTGAGACGCTCTTCGGAAAAAGCATCCTTCCATCGAAACTCGATGTCTTCGCGAGTTATACCGGCCTCCTCGTTTGGATAGGTTGCAAGCCAGGTCTGATAAAAGACGGTCTGTATGTCTTCTACGTCTTCTGGCCGCGCCTTCCTGATCTCGGCCATATCAAGCTTCTTTCACTGAAGACGATATCCAATCAAGGAACTTCTTATTCCCGTCCATCGCCGATATCGCGATAATCGGCACCGTCTCCACTGAAATCCGCTCAACCTCTTCGATAAGGGCATCCTTGTTCTTCGCAACAGTGAAGGTCGAGATGTTGTAGTACTCCATCTCAGTAATCTCGCCATCCCACCAGAACCGTGCGGGTCCGTGAGAGATAAGACCGCCACTTATAATCTTCTTCACAACGAGCGCATCCAGGATCTGGTCTGCCTGTTCCTTGCTCTCCGCGCTTATGAGTATGTGTAAGTACTTCGATTCCATATACGTTATCCGTATCGAGGCACACCTGCGCTCGTGTTCGTAATCCTAATGTCCTCAAACGGATCATGCTGGAGCGCATCAACGGCGCCCTGCTTCACAAGCTCAAGAAGCGCCAAGAACGAGACGATAACCTCCACCTTCTCCGCACTCCCTTTCGAGAAGTCTGAGAACGAAAGCGTCATAGCGGTCTGGACGCGCTTTAACAGCGTATCCATCATCTCCTCGATAGTAACGAGAGGCCGCACGCGTACCTCAGGCATCTTCTCCTCCGCCTTCTCAAGCGCCTGCAGCGCCCCTCGGAGCGCCTCTGAGAGCTTGTCTACAGTTAGGTCGCGAGACGGCACGAACATAGGCTCAGGAGCCCGTTCCCCGCTTGAGACGAGCACGGCTTTCCCAAAGACGCGCGACAACTCTTTCATGGCTTCGCGGACCTTCTCGTACTGCATGAGACGGCGCTTCAGATCGTCGACATCCTCTTCCTCTTCGCTCGAGAGCTCGAGCTCTGGGATGAGGGACTTAGACTTTATGAGGAGCAGTGTAGCTGCTACACCGATGAACTGCGCCGCATCCTCCATCGGGAACGCTTCGTGTCCGCGTACGAAGGCGATGTAATCGTCGGTAATCTGTGTGAGCGAGAGCTCGTTAACAGAAAGCTTCCTGCGGTCGATGAGCTCAATGATGAGCTCGAACGGACCCTCAAAGGAGTCGGTTCGTATCGTAAACCCCGTATAGTTCGTTATGCCTTCCATGATTCGATAAAGGAGATAAGGAAGCGGACCGGAGCACCGGCCGCGCCCTTGGCGAGCTCTTCTCCCGGTGCTGCAGTCATGCGGGGTGCGATATCAAGATGCGCCCACGGGCAGTTGAGCTCCTTTGCGAACTGCCAGAGGAACATTGCCCCGTTTGTAGCGCCGCCGTACCTGCTCCCGGCTCCCGATGTTGAGTTCACGACGTCGCCAATAGTGCCCTTAACGGCAGGCTCGTACTCGTCCCACATAGGAAGTCTCCAGACGTAGTCTCCACTTTTCTCGGCAATATCCTCGATTGTTCCTGCGAGCTTGTCGTCACGGGTGAAGAGACCGCTCGCGTAGTCGCCAAGCGCGGTATGGCACGCTCCGGTCAGAGTCGCGACATCGATAACAACCGATGGCTTGTATCGCTTCGCGTAGGTAATTGCGTCTGAAAGAATCACACGTCCTTCAGCGTCCGTATGCATAACCTCGATGGTCTTTCCTGAGAGCGTCTTCAGGACATCATGGATACGGTATGCGCTTGGACCAGGCATATTCTCGACTGCGGGGATGAGTCCGATGACATGCTTCTTGAGCTTGAGACGGGCCGCAAGTGCAACGGCGTTTATAACAGCTGCGCCTCCCGACATATCCATATGCA
>CAZNDC010000065.1:0-2609 GCA_964571755.1 uncultured Candidatus Saccharibacteria bacterium | reverse complement strand
CGACTGAAAGCGGAAGCACGCGGCGTGCGGTCGGGAGCTGCTCGAAGGTCGACTTAAAGTTGCTGTAGACCGCGACAACCTCGTCGAACTCTCCACGCAAGAATCCACTCGAAAGATCTGCCGAAAGTTGCTCCATATCGGAGAGCGGCACGTCGTCACGCTTGTTCTCGAAGGCTTCGGCGACCGTGTACTCGCGCCTACGGAAATAATCCTCGGCCTTCTTGCCGTACGCATACACGATCACGTCGGACTTGTTGAAGGAAGCTACGGCTTCGGCCGCCGCCCGAAGTACGCTCGAGTTGAGCGCACCTGCGAGGCCCTTATCACTCGTCATAACAACGAGCGCAATCCTCTTAACCTCGCGCACGGTTGAGAGCGGATGATTCGCGATGCTTCCTGAGAGACGCGCGAGTATCGAGAGCGCAGCACGCGCGTAGGGACGCCCCGCAAACGCAGACTGCTGCGTCTTGCGCATCTTCACGGCGGACACGGCTTCCATCGCGCGTGTCACTTTGTGCATGCGCTCGGTTGCCTTGATCTTCGTTTTGATGTCCTTAAGAGCCATGAATGGTTATGCGCGGGACACGAACTTATCGAGTGCAGCCCGGAGGTCCTTCTCCGTTGCCTCGCCAATTTCGCGCGTGGTGCGGATTGCAGCGAGTACGCCAGTCGCCTCGCGGTTGAGGAAATCCTGGAGCCTCGCTTCAGCAGCGCTCGTCTCTTCAGGAGCAAAGGTGTCGAAGTACCCGTTCGTCGCCGCGAAGATGATCGCTGACTCCATCTCAAACGGGATCGGCACACCCTGGCCCTGCTTGAGCATCTCGGTCATGCGGCGGCCGGAGTCGATCTGCTTTTTCGTGTTCGCATCGAGATCAGAAGAGAACTGCATGAACGCCTCGAGCTCCCTGAACTGCGCGAGCTCGAGCTTAATCTTGCCCGACACCTTCTTCATGGCCTTGGTCTGAGCAGTGGAGCCCACGCGCGAGACCGAGATACCGACGTTCATAGCTGGGCGGAAACCCTTGTTGAAGAGGTCGGACTCAAGGAAGATCTGGCCGTCCGTAATCGAGATAACGTTCGTCGGGATGTATGCGGACACGTCATTCTCCTGCGTCTCGATGATCGGGAGGGCAGTTATGGAGCCGCCACCCTTCTCTTTCGAGAGCTTCGCTGCGCGCTCGAGGAGGCGCGAGTGAAGATAGAACACGTCTCCCGGGTATGCCTCGCGGCCCGGAGGACGGCGAAGGAGAAGCGACATCTGGCGGTAGGCAACTGCCTGCTTCGACAAATCGTCATACACGACGAGCGCGTCCTTGCCCTGCTCCATAAAGTGCTCCGCGATAGCAGCTCCCGCAAACGGAGCGAGGAACTGGAGCGCTGCAGGGGAGGATGCTGGAGACGTAACGACAATGGTGTAGTCCATCGCACCGGCCTCGGTAAGCTGCCCTACGATACGCGCAGTCTTCGATTCCTTCTGGCCGATAGCGACGTAGATACAGATAGGACGGGTCTCTGCGCTCTCGGACTTCTGGTTGAGAATGGTGTCGATAGCGATGGTCGTCTTTCCCGTACCGCGGTCACCGATGATGAGCTGGCGCTGGCCGCGACCAATCGGCGTCATAGCGTCGATTGCCTTGATACCAGTGTGCAGCGGGACGTTAACCGGAGCACGGTCGATAACGCCGTACGCCTCGCTCTCGATAGGGCGCGAAGTAGACGCATTCGTTGGGCCCTTGCCGTCGACCGGCTCGCCGAGCGGATTAACCACACGTCCTACGAGTGAGTCGCCAACCGGGATGGAAAGAAGGCGACCAACACGACGAACGAGCATGCCCTCGTAGACCTTCGAGGAGTCCCCAAGGATAACGGCGCGCACGCCGTCTTCCTCAAGGTTCAGAACGAGGCCGTAGACCGGACTCGCATCCTTGAGCGCCTCTTCGAGGGTGCGATCGAAGGTCGGATCGAAGAGCACCATCTCCGTCATAACGGCGTTTGAAAGGCCGTCGATCTCAGCGATGCCGTCGCCCGTACTGCGTACGATGCCCGCCTCAGAACTTCCCTGCGCTCCCTTGGAGGGGATAGACGCGATCTCACTCTCGATGCGCTTAATGATGCTCTCCATACTTAGTTCGTAATCTTCTGATAAAGGTCTACCAATGCCTGCTTGGCACTACGATCTACAACCATAGAGCCTGAACGCGCGCGCCATCCGCGAATGAGCGATGGGTTTACACGAATGTCGTCCGTGTCGATACCCGCCTCCTTCGCGCCAGAACGTGCTGCAGCTTTCTCCCCTTCGCTCGCTACTTCAATGCTGGGTGCGAGCTTGTTCGCACGCGCCTCGATGCTCTTGAGTTCGCGCAGGATGCCGGGAAGAAGCTTAGAACGTCCTTCCTCTTTAAGGTGCTTCAGAAAGCCGTCGATGAGCTTTGTCTCATCCGTGCCGTTCTTGAGCGACCTCGCCAGTGCCTGTGCGTACTCTTTCTCCATGTTTATTTGCTCTCGCGGAGCACCTTCTCTGCTGCAAGTATTGCGAGCCGCGCGACCTCCTTCTCGCTATCGCGGAGCGCCTTAGCGGCAGTCTCTACAGCGCGAGCGTCCGCATCAGC
>CAZNDC010000064.1:0-2862 GCA_964571755.1 uncultured Candidatus Saccharibacteria bacterium | reverse complement strand
TTCTTCTACGGGTGCCTCCTAGGGAGCAGCCTCTGCTGGCGCCTCTTCAGCTGCAGGAGTGGCTTCCTCGGCTGGTGCCTCAGCAGCTGCGGCAGCCTCTGCATCAGCCTTCGCTTTTGCTGCTGCCTTTGCAGCCTCCTCAGCTGCCTTAGCGGCTGCTGCCTCCTCCTCAGCCTTCTTCTTCGCGATGTTCTTCTCGAGGTTCTTCTTCGAGATAACCGCCTGCTTCTCGCCGGTGAGGACGCCGTTCTTTATGAGGAGGTTCTTGAGGGACGGAGATACCTGAGCGCCCTTCCCGATCCAATCCTGGATGCGGTCCGCCTTGTAGCTGATCTGCTTGGTCTTCGGGTTATAGGTGCCAACGAGGTCGACATACTTGCCCGCCTTAGGGCCGGCGGTCTTCTCGAGCACGGCCATGCGGAACGACGCGTCGTTCTTGCGGCCTATGCGCTGGAATCGGATCATCAACATATGTAGCGGGAAGCGTACCAGATAGCGGATAAAGGGTCAAACGAAGGCGTAAAAAGAGAGCGCCGCGACAGGAGCCGGGCACACGAGAACATCATTCTTGAAAGGAGGAACGGCGAGCGAAAGTGAAGACACTCGCCACCCAAGTTTAACGTCTCAGGTCGTCGACGAAGCCGACCTCCCCATCATAGCAAATACGGGTTTACCTGCTACAGTCTATGCACTATGCCCCTACAAAAAGACACGGTCTACGAAGGACCGATAACTATCATCAAGACCGGGAAAGGATTCTTCACCTACGACGAGAATGAAGAGGATCTCTTCGTCCCTGGAGAGAATCTCGGCGGCGCCTTCCCTGGCGACACCGTGAAGATAGAGTTCGCTGGATACGACACCGATTCTCGCACCGGGAAGAAGCGCGCGAGCGGCAAGGTTATCGAGGTAACAAACCGTTCCCGCGAGACGTTCGTCGGGAAGCTCGTCGAGAACAAGGAGGAGAACCTCATCATGATGATTCCGGACTGGAAGAAGATGTACGTCCCGTTCGTCGTGAAGGGCGAGTCGCTCCCGATCGGCCACAAGGTCCTCATCCGCTTCAAGGGATGGAATCAGCATCAGCCCTACCCCTGGGGCGAGCTTGAGGAGATTATCGGCCCGGCCGGCGAGCACGAGACTGAGATGCGCGCACTCGCGCTCTCGCAGGGATTCCGCTCGGACTTCCCTCCTGGCGTCATGACCGAAGCGAAGTATCTCGAGGAGCACGGCAGGCAGATGCTTGCTGATGGCGCTAAGGAAGGAATCGCCAACGGCACCCGCAAGGACTTCCGTGGCACCACGACGTTTACCATCGACCCGTTCGACGCGAAGGACTTCGACGACGCGCTTTCCGTGAAGACACTCGACAACGGCAACTACGAGATCGGCGTGCATATCGCCGACGTCTCCCATTTCGTTATCCCGGGATCGCAGATTGATAACGAAGCCCGCAAGCGCGCCACGTCGGTCTATCTCGTCGACCGCACTATCCCGATGCTTCCGCATATCCTCTCGACCGACCTCTGCTCGCTCAACCCGAACGAGGACCGCCTCTCCATGTCTGCGGTATTCGAGCTCGACCAGGACGCCAGGATCGTGTCCCGATGGTTTGGCCCTACCGTCATGCATTCCGACAAACGCTTCACGTATGAAGAGGCGCAGGAGGTCCTTACTAAGCAAGACGGTGTCATGCTTGATGAGCTCAATACTCTGAAGAGCTTAGCTGACAAGATACGCGCCCGGCGCGTAGCAAAGGGCGCTATCGCCTTCGATACACCTGAGGTGAAGATACTGCTTGATGAGACCGGCAAGCCAGTACAGATTCTGCTCAAGGAGCGTATCGATACAATGCTCGTCATCGAGGACTTCATGCTGCTCGCGAACGAGGCGGTCGCTGAATTTCTCACAGGAGAGGTTAAGAAAACCAAGGGCCAGAGCATCTACCGCGTGCACGATTCTCCTGACGCGGATCGCATCGAGAATCTCTCGCAGTTCCTCAAGGTTATGGGATACGAGCTTCCCGTGAACGCCGGCAAGGTAAAGGGAGACGACATGAACAAGCTTCTCAAGCAGGTTGTCGGCAAGCCTGAGGAATACCTTATCAAGGTAGCGACGCTCCGCTCCATGGCGAGGGCCGCCTACGCGACGAAGAACGTCGGGCACTTCGGTCTTGCGTTCGAGTTCTACACGCACTTCACTTCCCCGATCCGCCGCTATCCGGACCTGCTCATCCACCGTCTCACGAAGCACTACACCGTTAACGGACAGTTCGGGAAGAATGAGGGAGCGGAACTGGATCAGCTCGCTCTACACTCGAACGAGCGAGAGGTGGCGGCAACCGAGGCTGAGCGCGACTCCATCAAGATGAAGCAGGTGGAGTACATGATGGAGCATATCGGCGAGGAGTTTGATGCCGTTATCTCAGGCGTCTCTGATCGCGGCCTCTATGTCGAGCTTAAGGAGAGCCGTGCCGAGGGTATGATCCGGGTGCGCGACATCGGCGATGACTACTTTGTCTATGACGAGAAGCGGTACCGCCTCGTTGGCGAGAAGACGAAGACCGAATACGCGCTTGGCGACCCGATACGCGTGAAGCTCATGGATGCACGTCTCGCAGAGCGAGAACTTGATTTCCAGATCGTTAAATAAAAAGCTCCTCGCAAGAGAAGCTTCATCGAAGATCAGCGGTGCAGAGCTAAGTCCGGAGAGATTCGAGGTCTGCGAGGACCTTTTTCTTAGTCTCCGGTGGAATACCGCCCTTTGGTATCCAAAGGTCAATCATGTCGCCGAGACCTGATTCTTCAGCTCGCCACGAGAGACTATTCTGCTTCAGAATATTCTTGACGTGGTTGAGACCGG
>CAZNDC010000063.1:0-2874 GCA_964571755.1 uncultured Candidatus Saccharibacteria bacterium | reverse complement strand
CTCCGCCGCCACCCCCTCCTCCACCACCGCCAGAGCAAGTCATCTGTACGCTTTCCGCGTCTCCGACATCAGTGGCTCCTGGAGGAAGCTCGACACTTACCTGGACGACGGAGAACGCTGACACGGCGACTATCGACCAGGGCGTCGGCTCGGTAACCCCAGTCTCGGGCGGTTCGACTTTGGTCACCGTTACTACGAACACCACGTATACGCTTACAGCAACTGGCGACGCGGGAACCGTTACGTGTGACGCAACCGTCACGGTTGTAACACCGCAGCCACCACTCGTCTGTACGCTTGTCGCTAACCCGACTGCTATCCAGATCGGAGGAAGCTCGACACTTACCTGGACGACGCAGAACGCGACATCCTTCGTTATTGATCGCGGCGTCGGCTCGGTTACCCCAGTCTCGGGCGGCTCGACTCAGGTCTCTCCGCTCCTTACGACCACGTATACCGGTACGGCTACCGACATCAATGGCCAGACGGTGACATGTGCGGCAACCATTACGGTTACCTTGCTACCACCACAGGTCGTCCCGGTCTGTACGCTCACTGCTAACCCGACCACGATTAACCCAGGCGGCAGCTCGACACTTACCTGGACAACGCAGAACGTCGCTACGGCTTCTATCGATCAGGGCATCGGCGCGGTTAACCCAGTAGCTGGAGGCTCAGTAGGCGTTACGCCTTCGGTGACGACGACCTATACGCTCACTGGTATTGGTACTAGCGGCCAGACCGTCACGTGTCCCGCGACCGTGACTGTTACGACCAACCCAGCTCCGATCTGTACGCTCACTGCGAGCCCGAGCACTATTAGTAGCGGCGGCACGGTGACCCTTACCTGGACGAGCTCGAATGTTACTTCGGGATCAATCGATCAGGGAATCGGAGGCATCTCTCCGGTCTCCGGCGGCTCTACCACGCATGCGCCAAGCAATAACCTCACGTACTCTGCAGTGTTCACGGGCCAGTACGGCACCGTTACCTGTACCGCACCAGTCACTATCGAGTCAGGTGGCGGAGGTGGAGGTGGAGGCGGAGGGGGTAGGGGCGGTTCCTCGCGTCCGCGCGTCGTCCTCGACTCTCTGAGGCAGCCTGCGGAAGAGCCACTCTCGTTCGTGTACCTCTCGGAGACTCCCTACACTGGTCTCGATCTCGGCCCTTGGGGAACTGCTCTCTACTGGATCATGCTTATCGGGTGGAGTGCTGCAGCAGCGTACCTCGTTCTCTTCAACGCACTTCCGTTCGCTGCCGCTCGCGTAAAGCGCTTCGGAGGAAATGTGCAGACTGCACTCAACAAAGAACCAGAGGCGCACAGTGCACCTAACCATGCAGTACCGTCGCATGGACACGAGGCTGCACACAGCACGCATGCTGCCGCACCTGCACGTCCAACTGGATACAATGCGCATGACGGTTTCCGTTCATTCGCTGCCGGCGAAGGCCTCTCGATAGACGATATCGTTAAGGGACTCTCCCGCCAGATTGAGCAAAAGTACGAGGCTCCTGTTGCTCCAACGCACAGTGAGGTTACGACCCGCGAGTACGCAGCTCCTGCGATTGCTGTACCAGCAGCTCCAAAAAAGAGTGAGCACGCTCCGGTCTCTGATGACGTACGTGACTTCATCGGCGCGCTCCTTCAGGGAGATCGCGACACCGTCTTCGGCATGATTCGCAAGATGGCTCGTGAAGGTCAGGATACAGAACTCTTCGTATCGCACGCGGCCTGCGCACTTGATGACGCATACCGCTCCTGCATTGATGGCACAACCTGTCATCCTGACATCGCAGAGCTTACGAACGGATGCCACCCATCCTTCCTCGAGCGTATCGTCTCGTCTCTCGCGACGGCGGTAGACGGCAGCTACTCGACCGGTGTCACCGGCGTGAAGATGGCCCTCACCCGCGCGCTTGGTGTTGTGCAGGGATAATCCTTCGAAGAAGAATGCAAAAGCCCCGCATACTGCGGGGCTTTTGCTATAGCGTAGTGGTACTAAGACCGACTCTTTATCTCCTGCGCAATCTTCTCTGAGAGCGCTACAACATCAACCGCCCCTTCGGTCCCACGATCCCTGCTTTCAACTGATACGGCGTTGCTCTCGATCTCCTTGTCTCCAACAACGAGCAGGTACGGTATCTTCTCGTTCTTCGCGTTGCGGATTCTCTTGCCAAGCGATTCGCTAGCTTCGTCGAGGTCTGCGCGTATACCCGCTGCAAGGAGCTGGGTGCGCACAAAGCTTGCGTACTCCGCATGCTTCTCTGATACGGGAAGGATGCGTGCCTGAACAGGGGCGAGCCAGGTAGGGAAGGCACCTGCGTAGTGCTCAATCAAGATGCCGAGGAATCGGTCAGGGGAGCCGACGAGTGCGCGATGGATCATAACCGGCGTCTTCTTCGAGCCGTCATCTGCAGCGTACTCAAGGCCGAAACGGCTCGGCTGTACGAAGTCGAGCTGTATCGTTGAGATCTGCCACTGGCGGCCGAGTGCGTCGACGGCCATGATGTCGATCTTCGGTCCGTAGAAGGCGGCTTCTCCGAGAGCTTCCTTGAAGTCGATACCCTTTGCTACGAGAAGATCACGCATCAGGGTTTCGGCACGGCCCCAGGTAGCGCCTTCGCCGAGGTATTTCTCGATGTTCTCAGGATCGCGGAGCGAGAGGCGCATCCAGTAATCGATTCTGTAGGTCGCAAGCGCGTCCTTGATGGCGCCGAGCACGCTTTCAACCTCGCTCTCAATCTGGTCTTCGCGGCAGAAGATGTGGCCATCGTCCTGGCTGAACGCGCGCAGTCGCGTGAGTCCGGAGAGCTCGCCGGGGCGCTCGTCGCCGTCGAGGAAGGCGATGCCGTCGTCCATCGCTTCCATGGCGA
>CAZNDC010000062.1:0-3128 GCA_964571755.1 uncultured Candidatus Saccharibacteria bacterium | reverse complement strand
TCTCTCCGAAGAATCGCTCGCTGACCTCCTCTGGTCCCTTGGCGAAGAACGCTTCGCCAAGAGCATTGCTCGGAGCATCGTGGCGCGCCGTGAGGATGAGGAGATTCGTACCACCCATCAGCTCGTGGCTGCAATCGAAGCAGGGACGCCGTCCTGGTATCAGCACCGCCGCCTCCACCCAGCCACAAAGACCTTCCAAGCCCTCCGTATTGCCGCTAACGACGAGCTTGGAGCCATTCGCGAGGGTGTGGGCGCAGCGCTCAAGCTGGTCCCTGCTGGCGGCCGTGTGGCGGTCATAACTTTCCACAGCATCGAGGACCGCATCGTGAAGGGGATGCTGCGTGATGCGGCACAAGAAGGAAAGGGGACCCTTCCTTCGAGAAAGCCTATCGTGCCATCCCCAGAGGAGTGCAAAGCGAATCCGCGTGCGCGCAGCGGGAAGCTCCGTCTCTTTGAGGTGGGTGCTGTAGCGCCGAAGCGATCTATTAATCTCACCTCATTCCCTGTGTATGCCTGACCGAACTGTTTCAATTCTAGGATATTCGTGCGCGGTGATGGTTGCGGCATACCTGACGCTCGTCATCGTCACTGTCTCGCTCGCAGCGTGGCAGACTGACCTGGCCGTTGCAGTACACGAGACCGAAGGCGAGATTGGCATGCTCGAGAGCACCTACTACGATATGGTTGCGAAGATTGATGGCGCGAACCCAAGCGCGCTCGGTCTCGTTGCTCCGATTGCCGTTACGTACGCGGTGAAAGCACAGGCGCCTGCTCTCTCGCTCCGCTAGAACATCATGCGCAGGGCGATACGCGGACGATTACGACTTCTCTCCCTCGGTCTCTTTCTTGTTGCACTGCTGCTCATAACGCGACTCTATTTCGTACAGATCGTGCATGGCGCTGATTTCGCGCTGCGTGCTGAACGACAATACATCTCAGCAAGTCAGGAGCTGTTTGATCGCGGGAGTATTTATTTCACCCGCAAGGATGGGACGGTTATTTCTGCGGCTTCGCTCTCGACTGGGTTTACGATTGCGATGGCCCCGAAGCGTCTTGAGAATCCTGAGGCGGCCTATGTCGCTCTTTCTGCACATATGGAGATAGATCGCGATGCGTTCTTCACGTCAGCTGCGCGCACGGAGGACCCGTACGAGGTTATCGGGAAGCGTGTGCCTGAAGCTGCGGGCCGTGCGATTGAAAACCTCGACATACCAGGCATCCAAGTAGAGCGGGAGCGATGGCGCTCCTATCCGGCAGGCACCCGTGCTGCGCAATCAATCGGGTTCGTTGCGTTTGATGACGACGACACGCTTGCAGGGCGCTTTGGTCTCGAGCGGTACTACAACGATGTGCTCTCTCGCGGCTCCGTGGGGCTTTTTGGCAACTTCTTCGCGGAGCTGTTTGCAAACATCGACAGCGTGGTAGTGGACGCGCGTGAGACGCGTGAAGGCGACCTTGTGACAACGATCGAGCCCGTCGTTCAGGAGAAGCTTGATCAGATACTTGCTGAGGTAAACGCGCAGTACGGCAGCCGTGAGACCGGCGGCATTATCATGGACCCCAAGACTGGAGAGATTCTCGCCATGGATACGGCGCCGTCGTTTGATTTGAACGACTTCGCAAACGGGGACCCTGCTCACTTCGGGAATCCGCTTGTCGAGCATCAGTACGAGTTCGGCTCGATCGTGAAGGCCATTACTATGGCTGCAGGCCTCGACTCGGGTGCTGTGACAGCAGAGTCCACCTATAACGATACGGGCTGCACAACGCTCAACAACAAGACCTTCTGCAACTATGATCTCAAGGCCCGCGGCGTCACCCCGATGCAGCAGGTCCTCTCGCAGTCCCTCAACATGGGCGCCTCTTATATCGCACTTCAGGTCGGACACGAGCGCTTTCGCGGTTATCTCAAGGACCTTGGTATGGGGACCGAGACCGGTATCGATTTGCCGAGCGAGATTTCTGGGAACCTAAACAATATCCTCACGAGTCCGCGCGACATCGAGTACGCGACCGCCTCCTACGGACAAGGTATCGCCCAGACACCGGTTGAAATGATTCGGGCGCTTGGTGCACTCGCCAACGACGGCCAGATCGTAACACCGCACCTCGTGAAGGCGGTCAGGCTCGAGTCGGGTATCGAGAAGAGCCTGTCGTGGGGGGCTCCTGAACGCGTCTTTGGGGCTGCCGCAACCGAGGAGACAACGCGAATGCTCGTAAACGTCGTTGATCTTAAACTTGCTAATGGAGCCGTGAAGATTCCTGAGATGAGCGTCGCGGCGAAGACCGGTACCGCGCAGATTGCGGGCCCGGGCGGCAAGTATGCGGAAGGAAGATACTTCCACTCCTTCTTCGGGTACTTCCCAGCATACGAGCCTAAGTTCATCATCCTCCTTTACACCCGGGAGCCCCAGGGCGTACAGTACGCGTCCGAGACGCTCGTCCACCCATTCATGGATCTGACACACTTCCTCATTAATTATTATGGCGTGCCTCCCGACCGCGCTGAATACGCCACATCTCTATGAAAAAACTCTTAAAAGCGCCCGTCGCCATGCTCCTCGCCATGCTGGCGCGCGCCATCATAAACAAGTACAACCCGACGATTGTAATGATCACGGGAAGCGTCGGGAAGACTTCGACTAAGGACGCAGTAGCTGCTGCGCTCGGGGATCATTTCTACTTGCGCGCAAGCGAGAAGAGCTATAACAGCGAGTTCGGTCTTCCGCTTACCGTTATCGGTGCCAAGAACCCGTGGGAGAACCCGGCAGCCTGGTTCAGCGTCTTTCAGGAAGCGCTCGCACTCGTGATGTTGCCGAGTCATTATCCGAAGCTGCTTGTACTCGAAGTTGGGGCGGACCGTCCGGGAGACCTTGCCCGTATTCTTAGGATTGCGAAGCCAGACGTGGTTGTGGTGACCCGTCTTCCTGATGTGCCGGTCCATGTGGAGGCATACGCAAGTCCGCAGGCAGTGCGTGACGAGGAGTTCACCCCTGCCTATGCGCTCCTTCCCGGGAAGCCGCTCATCATTTCAGCGGATGATCCGCATGCGCGCGCCATGGCCGCTCGGCTTCCGGCGAGCCTGCGCACGTTTGGGTTCGCGGAGGATGCTCAGGTGCGGCTTTCAC
>CAZNDC010000061.1:0-3208 GCA_964571755.1 uncultured Candidatus Saccharibacteria bacterium | reverse complement strand
TTTTTGGTCACTCGCGCGCCAACTACCTCGTGTCCGTGGAAGGTCCAATCCTTCTTCTCGTCTGACCAACGTCTCGTTTCAGGCTTGGAAACGTCATGGAATAGGGCAGCGAGCCTGATATCGAAGTCCCAGTCCTTATCCGCAGCGTGCTGCATGGCGCGCATGAGATGGCCAAAAACGTCGTAACTATGGGCTTGATTCTGGTCTATCCCGATTCCACGAATCAAATCTGGAGCCATATATTCAAGGATTCCAAGCTGCTGGGAGAGCACGAGCGCCATCATGGGCTGTTTTGACTCGAGGATTCTCACGAACTCGTCCCGGACCCTTTCACGTGAAATGTGCTTGAGATTCGAGGCCTTCTCCTTGATTGCAGCAGCAGTTTCAGTGTCCAGGGCGAACTCGAGCTCAGCGACCAGGCGAACAGCGCGCATAAGGCGCAGAGCGTCCTCCTCGAATCTGTCTGAAGGGGCACCCACGGTGCGGAGCACCCTGGCTTCGATGTCCTTTTGTCCTTTATACGGATCAATCAATTGTCCTTTAGACTCATCAAGGGCAATGGCGTTGATTGTGAAGTCGCGACGCGCGAGATCCTCTTCAAGGTTATCCCCAAAGGCTACGGCGTCCGGGCGCCGCTTATCTGAATAGCCGGTTTCCGTGCGGTAGGGAGTTACTTCGATAACAGCGAGTCGCGAATCTTCACTCCCGGTCTTTATTCCTACGGTCCCGAAGTCGTTCTCGTAGAAGGAGTCGGGGAGCAGACGCTGTACATCCTCTGGTTTTGCGTTTGTCGTTACGTCCCAGTCCTTGGGTGTCCTGCCAAGAAGTATGTCCCGGACGCAGCCGCCGACGAGGTAGGCTTCGAATCCTGCGCTTCGGAGTGTGTCCGTAACAGCCTTCACTTCGGCAGGAACCATGAAATTCATAGGAAAATACTAGTATGACGGTGGCCATTCTCCTAGCTCTCACGTAGTATCGTAGTATGCGCCCGTAGCTCAGCGGATTAGAGCATCTGTCTTCGGAACAGAGGGTCGGGGGTTCGATTCCCTCCGGGCGCACATATGGTATCTCGCATCGTAGGGCCTGATAGGGAAGCACTGCTTTCAGTTGCGAAGAAGTTCGGCACCTCTGTCTACGTATATAGCCAAGAGCGTATTGAGCAGCAGTGTCAGAAACTCAAGAGGCATTTCCCTGGTGTCAGCTTTCACTACGCTGTAAAAGCGAACTCGAATCCGACGATACTGAGCATCATACGGAAGCAGGGGATTGGAGCCGAGGCTGTGAGCCTGGGGGAACTCAAGATCGTAAAGGCGTCAGGCTTCACTGCAGCCCGCACCAGCTTCACGTGCTCTAACCTTACCGAGCAGGAACTGACGCTCGCTGCAGCAAGCGGTGCGCGCGTTCATCTGGACTCGTTGCGGCAGCTTGAGATTTGGGGACGACTCAAGCTTGGCAGGGATGTTTCTTTGCGTCTTAACCAAGGTGTCGGAGCAGGGCATCATGCCCACGTCATCACCGGAGGCCCGCACAGCAAGTTCGGCATCAGTCTCGTCGATATACCGGAAGCACTCGCGCTTGCAGAGCGATACCAGCTCAGAATAACTGGCATTCAGCAGCACATAGGATCTAACGCGCTCGATGCTTCTGTGCTTCTTTTAGCAATGCGGACGCTTCTTAAGACCGCGGCTTCCTTCAAGGACATCGAGCATCTCGATTTCGGTGGAGGTCTTGGCATACCGTATGCGCCCGACGAGAAACAGCTCGACCTTAAGACGCTCGGGAAGGAGTTCAGAACATACACCGAAGCCTTCAGAAAGAAACAAGGAAGAGAGATCGTGTTCTCGATGGAGCCGGGCCGGTTCATCGTTGCCGAAGCGGGCTCGCTTCTGGTCTCGGTTGTTGATGCGAAGGAGACATCAGAGCGTCGCTTCGTCGGAGTTAACTCAGGGTTCAATCAACTTATTCGGCCAACCATGTATGGTTCGTACCATCCGATAGACAATCTCTCGCGTACACGCGGGAAGAGCGCAAAGATAACTATCGCCGGGAACGTGTGTGAGTCAGGCGACATATTCGCCGTGAATCGGGAGATGGTAGTGCCGGAGATCGGAGACACACTCGCTATCCGTAACGCGGGAGCCTACGGGTTCAGCATGGCCAGCACCTACAACATGCATGCGCTCCCGAAGGAGATCCTCGCTACTTCGGCAGGACGAGCGAAGGACATTTCCTTCTCCCCGAGCACCTACGCGCTCTAGCTCCCCTGGAATACCCGGCGGACTCTGTGCTATGATGCCTCCCGAAGCGGATATGGTTTAGTGGTAAAACGCGTCCTTGCCAAGGACGAGTCGGGAGTTCGATTCTCCCTATCCGCACAGAGCGAGAATACGAGCAAAGGACGGCCTCGAATGCCGTCCTTTGCGTTTGGGACAACTGGGGACAAACCTGTGTGTAGTGGGGATAAAGGACATGGGACATCTAGAGGAAAGTAGATGAAGTCCTTATAATAAGCAGTAGTATGCTTGTTTTGCTCAAGACCTTCGAATGAAGGAATCTTCATGTCCTTCTCTATCCAGTCCCTTAAACACCCTGCATCTGCCCTAATTTATAAAACCTGCTAGGATAGCTGTACTCGGGGTGTCGTATACCGGTAGTACGCTTGCTTTGGGAGCAAGATGACGGAGTTCGATTCTCCGCACCCCGACCATGAACCGTGCGCGTGCTAGAAAGATCAGGACCATATAAAAAGGCGCCAGGAGGCGCCGCTAAACAGGATATGGTATTCTCGTAACCGAAGCGGGATTAGTTTAATGGTAGAACATCAGTTTTCCAAACTGAGAGCAGGAGTCCGATTCTCCTATCCCGCACATTAGTTTACGTTGCGAACGTGAGAATCGAATGCGTAGTTCCCAAACAAAAGCGCGGTCCTTTGGCTGCGCTTTTGTTTTATTCTCTGAGGCGTACACTTTTAATATGGAACCGCTCGCGAATCGGTTGCGCCCTGAGATAATCGATGACGTCGTTGGGCAGGAGCACCTTGTTGGAGAAGGGAAGCCGCTTCGCGTCGCGATAGAGAAGAAGCATCGCTTCTCGTTCGTCCTGTGGGGGCCTCCAGGCACCGGTAAGACAACAATCGCCTGGATCTATGCGAATGCCCTTGATGTTGGGCTCTACGAGCTCTGAGCGGCCTCTGCGGGCATGTAAGTCA
>CAZNDC010000060.1:0-3310 GCA_964571755.1 uncultured Candidatus Saccharibacteria bacterium | reverse complement strand
GGCGGAGACGAGAGTGTCGATCTCGGAGCTCCTGGCCGCAATATCATGAGCACCATAACCGAAGACGGAACAGACGCAACGTACGGGCGATTAAGCGGTACCTCCATGGCAGCACCGCACGTCGCGGGCGTAGCCGCGCTCGTACGTTCTCTCTATCCTTCGGCAACTGCGAGTGCAGTTAAGAACGTACTCCTCGGATCAGGTGACGAGCTTGCGAGCCTTTCGGGAATGACTGTTTCAGGAAAGCGCCTCAATGCGTTCAATGCTCTCTCGCTTCTTGCGTCTGATGTCACTCCACCAGTTATAAGTCTTACTGGCGCGGCATCGACTACGGTTACCCAGGGAAGCGTTTATACGGACGCAGGGGTGACTGCAGTAGATACCGTTGACGGAGATATCGTAGTTACTGTGGGCGGAGACACTATAGATACGTCGATCATCGCTACATAAACTGTCACGTATAACGCGGCTGACACACGGGCAAACCAGGCACTCGAAGTTATCCGAACCGTCTCTGTTATAGAAGCTCCCGCGCCCGAGCCAGCCCCGGAAAGCAGAGGAGGCGGGGGAGGCGGAGGCGGCAGTTCGCGAAAGAAAGCACCGAGCAATCCAACCCGGACACTCTTCCAAACACCCGGTAGCGTACTCGGTGCGAGCACGTACTCGTTCGCAAGCGACCTTGCTCAAGGAAACACCGGGAATTCCGTTACCGAGCTCCAGAACGCACTCTCCCGCCTCGGGTTCTATCAGGGACCAGTTACCGGCACCTTCGGTCCTCTTACGGCCGAGGGAGTGAGGACATACCAGCGTGCACGCGGGCTTCCGGTTACCGGCATGCTTGATTCAGTAACGCGAGCACGACTCAATGGAGAACAGCCAGCCCCTTCCTCAGTACAGAGCCAGATAGCACTTCTACTTACGCTTCTAAACCAGCTCCAGGCGCTCCTCGCTGAAGCAAAGGCACAGGGACGCTAGGCCCTGGTGTGGTATCGTAATTTCTATGGAATCCGACAGACCAATCCTCCTTTCTGGTATCAAGCCAACGGGCGTCCCGCATATCGGGAACTATTTCGGTGCACTCAAGCAGTTCGTTGAGTTCCAGACGGTGGGAACACATCAGTGCTATTTCATGGTTGCCGATTATCACGCCCTCAACACGGTCCAGAGTGCAGGCGAGATGCGCGAGCTCACGCGCGACATGATCCTCTCGTTCCTCGCCATAGGCCTCAATCCTGAGAAGTCGGTGCTTTTTAAGCAGTCTGACGTGCCGGCGCATACGGAGCTTGCGTGGATATTCGATACCATCACTACCATGCCGTATCTCATGCGTGCGCATGCATACAAGGATGCGGAAGCGAAGGGACGCGAGGTGTCCGTGGGGACCTTTAACTATCCGATGCTTATGGCAGCGGACATTCTTCTGTATGACGCAGCACGCGTGCCGGTTGGCGCAGACCAAAAGCAGCACATCGAGTATGCGCGGGATGCCGCTGAGAAGTTCAACCGTATCTATGGCAACACGTTCACCCTCCCTGAGGAGTACATCGTGCCTGACATGGCGATTGTTCCGGGAATCGACGGGCAAAAGATGAGCAAGAGCTACGGAAACACTATCCCGCTGTTTGCGAGCCGTCATGAGATCGAGGAGCTCGTGATGAGCATCGTTACAGACTCCTCAGGCGAGCGTCCCGAGAACGTCTATAGGATTCACAATCTCGTGAAGAGCGACCGCGAGCTTGAGACAGTCTATGAAGAGCACAAGGGCAAGTACAAGGCGCTCAAGGAGGCCCTGATCGAGGACCTCGATGCCTTTATCACCCCGATGCGCGAACGGTATCACGAGCTTTCCGCAGACCCGTCCGTGGTTACCAATGCGCTTGAGAAGGGAGCAGAGGCAGCACGTAGCCGAGCGAACGAGAAGATGGAATTTGTGCGTCGGGCAGTGGGTGTTTCGTAGTGCACAGGGGCCCTATTTACAATACAGAAAGAGAGGAGCATAGTACGGCCACGGCCATTAGAAGCCGGACATATTGAGATAGGGAGGTCCGCATGTCGGACTACATACCAGGTGAAAAGACCAAGCGTTACAGTGGCCGGAACTGCGGAGAGCGTGCCAAACGCTTTTCGGACGTTCTCAACCGCATGACGCATGGCGCGGGTCAGTACATCGGCGAATACTTCAATGGAAATGCCGACCCGCCGTATATCGACGTGTACTACGCCGAGACCGAGGTTCTGAATTGCTGAACTGCCCCTTCTTCCGTCCCGGACCCACTAGCTCTCACGAGCGAAACGGTCCGGGGCGTGTTATTTTATACACATTATGAAGCGCACACTGATTGGGAACCTGTCGGCTTCGGCAGGAGAGGAGGTACTGATAAAGGGCTGGGTTGATGTCCGCCGCGACCAAGGGAAGCTCGTCTTCTTCGACTTTCGCGACATGTCGGGCTATGTACAGGGCGTCGTGCTTCCGGGAGACGAGGCGCTTATGGAGGTTGCGAAGACCGTCCGCGGCGAGTATGTCGTTCAAATAGATGGCATTGTGAATAAACGCCCCGAACGGAATGTTCAAGTAGACAAGGTAAATGGGGACATCGAGCTTGAGATTAAGAGTATCAAGGTTCTCAACGAATCAGAGCCAATGCCGTACGATATCCAGGGAGACACACTCTCAATTGATGAGGGAGTCCGCTTGAAATACCGTTATCTCGACCTTAGGAATCCGCGCATGCAACGGAACATCCGTATGCGCGATAAGATCATCGCGTTCTTCCGCGACTATATGCATAAGAACGACTTCATCGAAGTGGAGACGCCGATGATGATGAAGGGCACACCTGAAGGTTCGCGCGAGTACATTGTGCCGTCCCGACTTGAACCAGGGAAGTTCTACGTCCTCCCGCAGTCCCCGCAGCAGTTCAAGCAGCTTCTCATGGTGGGCGGGTTTGAGAAGTACTTCCAGGTAGCGCGCTGTATGCGTGATGAAGATACGCGCGGCGATCGCCAACCTGAGTTTACGCAGCTTGATTTCGAGATGTCCTTTGTCGAACAAGAGGACGTACTCGTGTATACGGAGGCGATGTTCGTCGAGCTCGTGAAGACACTCTACCCAGAGAAGACCTTCACACAGGTCCCATTCCCGCGACTCACGTACGCGGAGTCTATGGAGAAGTACGGGAACGACAAGCCTGATATGCGCGTCAACAAGGAAGACCCGAACGAGCTCGCCTTTGCATGGATCGTCGACTTCCCGATGTTCGAAAAGCTCGAGGACGGTACGCTTCAGGCAGCGCATCATCCGTTCTGCTCC
>CAZNDC010000059.1:2600-3427 GCA_964571755.1 uncultured Candidatus Saccharibacteria bacterium | reverse complement strand
TGTCTGGGAACGAGTTTCCCTTCCTCGCGTTCTTGAGCGCGGAGAATCCTTGGTTCCGTCTCTTCCTCGGACTCTGGTGGCTATTCCTCTGGATCGGCACGTTCAATATCTTTACGCAGTACTACCTGAACCACTGGGTCATTACGACCACGAGAATCGTACGCATCCGCCAGCACGGCTTCTTCAACCGCGAGGTCTCGAGCTTCCTTCTCTCGCGCGTGCAGGACGTGTCTACAACCGTGGACGGCATCTTCGCTGATCTCCTCGGATACGGATCCATCCGCGTTCAGACTGCAGGAACTGCGTCCCAGGACTTCGTTATGGACGGCATCGACGATCCTCAAGGTATGCGTGACATGATTATGCGCGAGATCTCAGAGCTGTATAAGACGCGGAATACGACGCACGTAGCTATGCAGGGTACGGGCATTTAGTATGGAGGAAATGCAGGAGGAACTGGCAGCGATCAAGGAACGCAATGCGCGTGTTGAGGCGGACAAGGCTTGGGAACGGAGTCCGGCTCGCATCCTTGCGCTTGTCCTGATGACCTACGTCATCGCAGTCGCAGTCCTGTTCGCAATCGGGAATGATCGTCCGTTCCTGAACGCACTCATTCCTGCGCTCGGGTATTTCATATCTACCCGATCGCTTTCGCTTCTACGGAGCCTTTGGGAAAAGTCGTAATGTTCCTATGCAGCAGCAAGAAGAACTAATCGCTAAGTCAGGGACGTTTTGGTCCAATGGATTCATAGCTCGCATGTACCGCCGTTACGCGAAAAGGTACTTCGGAAGAATGCAGAGTCACGTGATACATCGTATCGATAGCA
>CAZNDC010000059.1:0-2590 GCA_964571755.1 uncultured Candidatus Saccharibacteria bacterium | reverse complement strand
GCGTGTGCTCGACATAGCTTGTGGACCGGGAGATTTCCTTGCTGCGCTTTCTGCCGCACGTCCCTCGTTTACCCTTGCCGGAACTGATATCGCTCCGGGAATGGTTGCACACGCACGAGCACGGCTCGGTGGAGAAATAACAATCACAGAAACACCTGCAGACCGGCAGCCCTTTGAGGACTCTTCTTTTGATACGGTTGTTACTACCATGGCCTTTCACCACTTCCCGAAGCTTGAGGTCCTGAAGGAAGTGCGTCGCATACTTGTGCCTGGCGGTACCTACTTCATCGCTGACACGGTTGCATCTTCTACCATGGAGAAGCGGCTCTGGAATGCACTGGAGAGACTTACCGGAATCCGCGGCTATGTTGATCACTACACCGAGCAGGATATTCGTGAATGGTCGGACGCGTCCGGGTTCGAAAACTTCTCAAGCGAACGTATTCCTGGCATGGCTAGACGATATCGACTTGTATCCTTTAGCAAACCGACGTGAGTCTCTTTGTATAAAGAAAACCGCTCACTGTCCGGGGACAGGAGCGATTGGTTGTGTGCGGCCTAGGCCGACTCGAGTTCGCGCGAGCGAGCGGCGGCCGGCGCGTCGGGCACATTGGCCTGATCCGTCGGCACCGACAGGACTTCGAACGAGACGCCGCCGAGCAGATCCTGCAGCAGGACCGTCACGTCGGCCATGTGGCTGTCGAAATGCAGGCTGTCCCGATAGTCGGCGTGGTCGGCCGGCATGTCACGCTTCACGAAGGTCGCGTGGTCGGTCGGCGAGATCCGCAGGTCGGACTGCAGCGCAGCCGAGACGCCGCCGGTGATCTTCAGGCGGCTGCCCGGCATCAAGCAGACGGCCACGTCCGGCGCGTCAGGCGAGACCATGCCGATGGTGTTGTGGCTGCCGAGCACAGCGGTAACCAATTGGTCGCCGGTGCGGGCGGGTCGCCATGCGTGCCCCTCGAGGCTGAAATCGCACATGATAAAGGACTCCCTCTCCAGATGTGCCGCGTTGATGCGGACCGGATGACGATACCATGCCGCGCCACGCGGGCAAGCACCTCCTTCATGTATAGGGGGTCGTCTGCTAAAATTGGCGTAATGAGCGGCAAGCCGTCACTGACTACTGATTCCTACAAGGGCGTGCGTGATTTCTATCCCGAGGACTGGGCACGGCTCTCTGCTGCATTCTCTCGAGTTCGTGATGTGCTCTCGTCCTGGGGATACGAGGAGTATCAGGCTTCTCCGCTTGAGCGCTCTGAGCTCTATCTAAGCAAAGGCAACGAGGAGATTATCCGGGACCAGACCTATACCTTCGAGGATCGCGGGGGCAGGAGCGTGACGCTGCGTCCTGAGATGACGCCGACCTTGGCACGTATGGTTGCTGGGAAAAGACGCGAGCTTCCCTTCCCGTTACGTTGGTTCTCCATTGGAAACCGCTTCAGGTATGAGCGTCCGCAGAAAGGACGTCTCCGGGAGTTCTTCCAGACCGACGTGGATCTCATCGGCCTGCCTGAGGGCGAGGCTGACCTCGAGGTGCTCCAGCTTGCGAGCGAGATCTTCCGCTCATTCGGCGCAAGCGACAAGGATTTTATCATCCGGGTTAACTCCCGCGCACTTCTCTCGGCTGCCTGCCGTACTACGGGATACACGGACGAAGAGGGTGTGAAAGAGTACTGGCAGCTGCTTGATAGGAAGGCGAAGATGTCGGCTGAGGAGTTCGCGCTCGCACGCGGCTCGAAGAAGGATCCGCTCTCGGCCGTTGAGGAGGCTTCGGACCCCGAGGTTGCAAAGGAGAAAGAGAAGGTTATGCAGATCATCAAGACGCTCAAGGAGCGCGGCATCGAGAACGTCGTCTTCGAGCCTGAGATCGTCCGCGGTTTTGATTACTACACCGGCGTCGTATTCGAGGTACAGGACACGAGCCCAGAGAACCCGCGCGCGCTCCTTGGAGGCGGCCGCTATGACGGGCTCGTCTCCCTATTCGGAGGCGACGCGATTCCGGCCGTTGGGTTTGCGTTCGGCGATGTGGGCCTCATCGATTTCCTAACGACTCACAAACTCCTTCCGGAGAATGCGAGTGCCCCTCATATCTATATAGGCACGCCGTCCCCATCTGATATCCCGCTCGCGCAGGCATACGCTCTAGAGCTTCGCGAGCGCGGCATGCGCACGTTCGTGAACCTAACAGAACGCGCACTTAGGGATCAGATCAAGGACGCCGTGAAGCGCGACATCCCGTACTTCCTTGCCTATGGCGCCGAAGACGAGGAGCGCGGGAGCGTGAAGTTGAAGACGCTCAAGGAGAGCAAGGAGGAGGAAGTCGCGGCGAACATCGTAGCGCAGCATATCCATACCAAGCTCGGTACCTAAGTTCATGCGAGAGATCACGTTCGATATCGAGACCGCTAATATCCTGCCGTCCCTGGCTCGTCAGGACGTAACGCGCCTTGAGCTTGCCGTTGTGGCTATCCACGACTCCGAGACCGGCGAGTTCTCTTCTTATTCAAAGGAAGAGCTTCCGAAGCTCTGGCCTATCATCGAGCAGGCCGATACACTCATCGGCTACAACTCGAACTCGTTCGATATC
>CAZNDC010000058.1:0-3504 GCA_964571755.1 uncultured Candidatus Saccharibacteria bacterium | reverse complement strand
CGTGCGAAGTGCCAGAGCTTTGATGATAGAGAGGGAAGAAGCGACTCTTCGCTGCGTTCCTCTCGCAGGTATTCTCCGATAACTCGGTATTCAAGACCCAGCTCGTTTAGACGTTCGTTGCCAACATACGCGCGTACCGTGCGGACCTCTTCGATGAGTCCGCGCGCAAACGCCTCTTCAAGCCGCTTCGTTATACGTGCGCGAAGCTCATCACGCTCTGGGTCGAGTATTACCCACTCGACTTCATAGCGAGGAACGGATCGGTCTCGTTCCGGCACCTGTCCGTGCTCGTTGATTATCTCGAGCGCGCGGACGAGTCTGCGCTTGTTCATGGGATCGATACGCTCCGCCCGTCGGGGATCGCGCTCCCTAATCTCCTGCATAAGGTCCGCCTCGCCGCGGGCTTCGAGGGAGCTCCGCATCTCCTCGTTCTTCGGCGCTCCTTCGGGGAGCCCATACAAAAGCGCATCGAAATAGAAGTGCGTACCGCCTGCAAGGATGGGGCGCTTGCCTCGTGCACGCAGGTCTTCGATAAGGCTCGCTGCGTCGCGCGCGAAATCTCCGGCGCTATAGATCTCGCGCGGATCTCTGATATCCATCAGATGGTGCGGGATACCCTGCATCTCACTCTCGGATAGCTTCTCGGTCCCAATATTGAGCATTCGATATACTTGGCGGGAGTCGACTGAGATAACCTCGCCGTTACGCTCCTGAGCAAGCTCGATTGCACGCGCGGACTTTCCGGAGGCAGTGGGTCCGGCGACGCATATGATAGGGAGCGGGTCAGTCATGGTCACGGATAGTACGCGGATGGTATCATAGGTCGACCTAACGAAACCAGGACTATGGCAAAGGAACAAAAGAGTAATTATTGTGAATACTGCGGGGATTTCCACGACCCCTACCGCGAGTACAGCTCGAGCGTACGGGTTGGCGAGACTGTCCCAGACTACGAGTTCGAGGCGTTTTACAAGGACGATGCGCGCACCATGAAGTTCTCGGACTTCAGGGGGAAGTGGCTCGTTGTGGTGTTCTACCCGGCAGACTTCACCTTCGTCTGTCCGACGGAGCTCGAGGAGATGGCAGACCTCTACCCGAACTTCCAGAAGCTGAACGCAGATGTCCTCTCGTTCTCGACTGACACGGTGTTCGTACACAAGGCGTGGCACGATACCTCGGAGGCTATCAAGAAGATTACGTACCCGATGGGGTCTGATCCTTCAGGCAAGATTGCGGACGCGTTCGGTGTGCTTGTCGAGGGAGGCGACCTCCCGTTCGTACCAGACGAGGGATTGGCGCTTCGCGGGACGTTCATCATCGATCCTTCGGGAACACTCCGCACTATGGAGGTGAACGATAACAGCGTTGGTCGTGCGGCGAAAGAAACGTATCGAAAGCTTCAGGCTGCACAGTACGTTGAGACGCATCAGGGCAAGGTCTGCCCAGCATCCTGGGAGCCAGGAGACGATACGCTCGAGCCGGGCATGGGGCTTGTCGGAAAGATCTAGTTGTACCAAAGAAAAAGCCCGGTCCAAGGACCGGGCTTTTTCTTTGGTGCCGCAGGCGGGACTCGAACCCGCACGCTGTTGCCAGCAGGGGATTTTGAGACCCCTATGTCTACCGATTCCATCACCGCGGCATTGACGATACTATATTTCACTCTGTAAATAATACCAGATGTGGACGTACTTCACATATCAAAGCATCTTAATTAATAAGCACGATGATACAATGCAGGTAATGAGCATGTTCGGGAATGATACTAAGCCGACGCCAAAGTACGCCGAGACGACTAAGTACGACTCGGTGTATTGGGTGGAGGTTGACCGTATCCAACCTAACCCGTATCAGCCGCGTCTTGAGTTCGATGAGGAGCGCTTGAAGGCGCTTGCAGAGTCCATACGCCAGTACGGCGTGCTGCAGCCGCTCGTTGTGACGCGTCAGGAGATCGAGAAGCCAGGAGGCGGACTCCAGGCCGTCTACGAGCTCATAGCCGGCGAGCGCCGTCTTCGTGCCTCGAAGCTGATCGGACTTAAAGAGATACCGGTGGTTATTCGTGCAGGCGAACAATCGGACAAGATGAAGCTTGAGCTCGCAATCATCGAGAACCTCCAGCGTGAGGACTTGAATGCGATTGACCGCGCTAAGGCGCTTGCCCAGCTCGCGCAAACATTCACGCTCACTATGGTAGAGATCGGCGCGAAGATCGGACGGAGCCGCGAGTACGTATCGAACTCCATCCGTCTCCTGCAGCTTCCCGAGGCTATCCAGCAGGCCGTGGTTAACAAGGAGCTTTCAGAAGGGCACGCAAGAGCGCTCCTCATGCTTAACGACAAGCCCGAAGAGCGTGACACCCTGTTCAAGGAGATTGTGCTCAAGAAGACCTCGGTGCGTATGGTTGAACAGATGGCGCGCCGTCTCGCGCAGGACAAGATTCGCAAGCACGACAAGACGCCCGAGATGATGGCGCTCGAGAAGTCCCTTACCGAGACCCTCGGGACCCGCGTGTTCATTGAGAATCGTCCGCAAGGAGGCCGTCTCCTCATTGAGTTCTTCTCGCCCGAGGACCTTTCCCATATCGCCGGCATGCTCGCGCTTCATGAGGAGGGAGCTGCAGCGCCAATGCACAACACAATAGAAGAGGAGCCTGCGCCGATAACGTATCCGAATACGACCCAGCTCGAGCCGCTCGCTGCGGCTCCTCAAAAAGACCCTGAACCTGTGGAGGAGGATCTCTACTCGGTCACGAACTTTACGGTCTAGCTACTTTCCCTTCTTGGGAACTCGTTTCTTTTTCTTGTCAGCTTTCGGCTCAGGGGACCGGGGTGCGTTAGCTCGCTCACGCACCTCAAGCGTGTTTCGTATGTGGCGCCGCGCCATCGAGGTACGTGCATACTCAAGCCAGCGGGATGTCGGGTGTGCTGATTTTGATTTGAGTATCTCGATAATGTCGCCATTGCCGAGCTTCGAATCGAACGAGACGAGCTTGCCGTTAACCTTGGCGCCCTGCATGTGATTGCCGAGATCAGAGTGTATGGCGTATGCGAAATCTACCGGCGTTGACTCCGTAGGGAGGTCGATTACGTCGCCAATTGGTGTAAAGACAAAGATACGATGTGAGAAGAAATCACTCTTCAGTCCTTCGACGAACTCGTCTGCCCCAACCTCGATGTGCGCCTCTTTAAGGTCGGTGAGCCATTGCGGTACGTCAGGAGAGTTGGTTGCGCCTCTCGTCTGCGTCGGTGGTGCAGCACGTCTCATATTGAGGAGTGCTGGCACGAGATCGCGGACCCAAGGGAACGAGATACGTTGGAAGGCTCCTTTGCCGGCGGTTTTTGCGAGCGACTTGTAGGTCATATGCGACGCGATACCGAACTGAGCGCGCTGATGCATATCTTTCGTGCGCACCTGCATCTCAACAATACCAGCGTCGCCCGTCACCACAGTTGTATGGAGAGACTGGTAGCCGTTAGGCTTCGGGAAGGAGATGTAGTCCTTGAAGCG
>CAZNDC010000057.1:1512-3623 GCA_964571755.1 uncultured Candidatus Saccharibacteria bacterium | reverse complement strand
AGGTGCCTTTCTGGGTTGAGCGCCTTGCCTCCGGGAATATTGCCTCCGAGCATCTGCCCCACTGCCGCGGCTATGGCTACTTGTGGAAAGGAAGTATCCAGCTCATACGCCTGCCGGAACGCAGCCAGCGCTTCCTCATTACGCTTGAGCTGAAGCAGCGCGAGTCCTCTCTTTATGATGAGAGCCTGCTTGTTCGGAGAGAGCGAGAGTGCAGCCTCGATTTGTGCGAGTGCATTCTCGTGGTCACCCACAGTCTCATAAGCTAAGGCGTACTGCAGGCGAAGGCGGGCATCGTTCGGGGACTGTACGATTTCCTTGCCCATCTCCTCAAGCGCGAGTGAAGCAATCTCCGCTATATCCTCTTCGGATATTCCCTGCTCCGTGCGCAGCCCTGCCGCGAACGTAACGAACTGCTCGCGGATTTCTTGCGACGCGTAGGAGCCGTCTGCAAGCGCACGCTTAAAATAGTCGACGTTCACCTCGGGCCCACCCGGAAGCGGAGACACGGCATACACGAGGTGGTTTGCTGCCCTAATTGGAGCTACGTTCACGCTCCACATAACAAGTACTGCAACAACGACAACTGCCGGGACCGCACTAGCACCTAAAGCGTGCTCACTAGGCTCTGACAGTTGCTCAAAGCGAGCGATAGGACGCGAGGATGCTCCGTGCGCAAGTGCGAGAAGTGCAACGAGCGGAACGTAGCTGAAGAGATTATCGAACACAACCAACGCTTGTATCGCATACGCGACGAGTGCTGCTACGAGAATCACACGCTGCGTCTTCGATGCGCTCGTATCCCGGTATAGGGCCAACATGGCACTTATAAGGAACGCGATGAACAACAGGAGCGCAGGCACGCCGCCTGCAACGAGCCAATCTATATACGCGTTATGGGCACGATCGAACCAGGCTTCCTGTGCGTAGAGAGAAGGGTCGTAGTACTTGTTAAATACCTGATTGAATCCTTCCTGGCCCCAGCCGGTAATAGGGTCCTCAGCGACACCCTGGAGCGCCAGGCTCCATATGGTTGTACGCACCTTGAGCTCGGACACGAGCGAGAAGACGGAGGTAAGGCGCGCGAGCGAAGGATCGTTCTGGACGAACGAAGTATCACGCGCGAGAAAAAGACTGCCGGTGACAAGCACGAGTCCAACCAAGGCCCCCACAGCAATGCGGACACCGGTCTTTGATGCTTTGGTCCCCTCTTCTTTATAGGTAATCCAGAGCCACAAGAGTGCCGCAATACCCGCACCTCCTACAAGACCAATCATGGCGCCACGAGAGGCAGAGAAGAAGAGAACGACGAGCTCGATTAGAGCGAGTGCAAGCAGACTGTACCTGAGCCATCCCTTTGACTCTATCGCCTGCCAAAGCGTTATGGCGAAGGCAAACATGAGGTACACCGCCATGTAGATTGCGTTGCCGAAGGATGCGTCAACACGAGCGCCACCCTGATGGATCTCTGCGGACCCTGTGATCTGCAAAAGCCCGTACGCACATACGAACGCAGCGATAGAAACGAACGTCAGCCACCAAGCACGCCATAGCTTATTAATGGCGAGTACGGACGAGGCAACCAAGAAGAAGCCGAGGAGATGAATGAGCGTCACCCAGCCATCCATACGCTCGAAGTTGCTCCAGAACGCCTTCAAGGGGTTCACCCCGAACACATTGGCAACCGCCATCCAGAGCACGAATCCTCCGAACAGCGCCAGGGTCCAGGAGAACCGCGGACGATACCGACGATCGAAGAGTGCGAGAAGCACGTACGAGGCCAGTGCTATCTCAACGAGAATCCTGAACGCGAAGCCCTTTCCGGTAATGAACGGGAAGAAGAGGCTGTTAGAGACGTAGAGCGGCAGGAGTGGGATGGTGAAGAGCGCGATAATAGCGATCCAGCGGGCGGCATGGATGACAGTCGTTTTCATAGGGAATATCTCTAGCTTATCAGGCACCTGGAGACAAGGCGATATCGGGAACAAACTGTTCTACCGTGCTATTTATAGCTACCAAATCAGGTCTTCCCTTCAAAAAAGTCACTACGTCGAGTGCTGAGAAGTCAGGGTTTGTGGGATATAAGGCGTCATACACTGCGCACAGGAGTTCGT
>CAZNDC010000057.1:0-1412 GCA_964571755.1 uncultured Candidatus Saccharibacteria bacterium | reverse complement strand
GAGAAGTCAGGGTTTGTGGGATATAAGGCGTCATACACTGCGCACAGGAGTTCGTAATCCTCCTTTGTATCAAGAGTGAGTCTAAGTGTGGGCCACAGCATCTCACCTTCAGCGCGCCAGTTCCCAAGTTTAAACTTCTCAGGATGTGAGCGGATTGAGTACCCTGCGTGTTCGCGGAACGCTGGGTCCTTATCGACAACCTCTGCCTCAGAAAGCTTCTTGAAGTCGTAACACCTGACATCAAATCCAATAGGGAACGTTTCCTCGAACTCGTTGCTGGCGCAGTCGTATCCTCCTGTATCGAGAAGTTCAATTGAATGGTCAACGAGTCTCCAATCTACAACAGGACTATCTGCCATGCCCTGTACTAAAATGTCTGCCCCGTGTTCCCTGCCGGCGCCCACAACACGTGCAAGCACATCACTTTCACTACCTCGAAAATAGGCACATCCCATTTCCTCACATAATGCGACAACCGGATCGTCAGCGTTATTTGTGGTAGTTGCAACGACAACAATGTCAGTAAGAGCGCTACGACGATGACGTTCTATCATGTGTGCCATAACTGGCCTCCCTGCCAGAGGCATCATGATTTTCCCTGGCAAACGGGTAGAGGTCATTCGTCCCTCTATTGTTGCGACTACCTTTTTCCCATTAATCATGGACGTTGGCCGTTTGATTGCGCATCGAAGAAAGCAATAGTCTGCTTTAGGATTTCTGCCTGCTGAAGCGCTCGATCCCAATCCCAGTAGTTAGTTTTAAATGCAAGAATCTGTTTTTGAACTTTCTCTGCAACGGGACACAGCCCCTCCTCCCATTTCTGAAGTTCACCTTTATACGTAGCTGCAATGACTTTTTCCTTGCCTGAGAAGTTCATGGTCTGAAACATTGGCTCCAGGTAGGAAAGCTTCCAAGCACCGTAGATGCCATCGCCACCAAGCTCCATGAACTTTGTGCGGAAGTCGGCCCAAGAAACGGATGTGTGCGTGAGACGTGCTGCAAATGCCCAGTATGCATTCGTATATTCTGGTGGTGTCACCTGCGGAATGAGCCACGAACAATCCCCCACTGCCTCTTTGAATAATTCACCTACATCCACGCGTCGCTGTATAAGCTCCTCCATATGTTCGGTTTGTCCGAGCGCCGCCGCCGCACAAAGCTCTGATATGCGATAGTTGTAGCCCATTGAGACATGGCGGTCGAAATTGGGGTTCTGAATCACATCCTTGGTTATCTGACCGGATTTTGCATTTACGACCGAATACCCGAGAAGGAAAAACTTACGCATGGTGTCTGCAAGCGCCTCGTCATCAGTGAGCACTACGCCACCCTCGCCAGAAGAAAGATGTTTCTGGCTCTGGAAGCTGAAGCTCGACATGTGACCGATAGTTCCAACCATCCTTCCTTTTTAT
>CAZNDC010000056.1:3385-4038 GCA_964571755.1 uncultured Candidatus Saccharibacteria bacterium | reverse complement strand
ATTGCCAAATATTCTCGACTGCGGACTCCCGTAGGAGTATGGGCCGTGTCTCAGTCCCATCGGTGGGGGTCAGCCTCTCAGCTCCCCTAAGCGTCGTAGCCTTGGTAAGCCATTACCTTACCAACTAGCTGATACTACGCAGGCCGCTTCCAAAGCGATAAATCTTTACCCTTGCGGGACCATCCGGGATTACCCCGTCTTTCGACGAGCTATACCAGACTTTGGAGTACGTACCTACGTGTTACTACCTCGTCTGCCACTGACCTTGCGGTCCGTTCGACTTGCATGCCTTATCCATACAGCCAGCATTCATCCTGAGCTAGGATCAAACTCTCATTAAGAATAGGCGGAACACAAGAAAACTCATGTTCTTACCATTTTCTCGAACTATGAAATTATCGGAGAGCAAAGAAATCCCCCGCCTCCTCTTCAGGAGGCAGTAAAGACATAGTACCTGAGCCATATACGCGAGTCAACCCTGGTCCATATGTTCCAGGAGGGCCAGAATAGCAAGCAAATATATAGCCCGATTGCCTATCCTTAAACAGGCAGCCCGCCCGCTCTCCCTGGCCCTGTGTTCCAGCATAAAATATTCATGAGCAAACCAGTCTTGGGTCCGCACTTCTGTACAAGCACGAGCATCCGTGAGGCAC
>CAZNDC010000056.1:0-3375 GCA_964571755.1 uncultured Candidatus Saccharibacteria bacterium | reverse complement strand
AGCGGCCTCAACTCTCTGAAACAGAAATCGGTTTCCACAAGTTGCGCTCCCCTACCCCGAGCGTACAATGGAGGGAGCCGTCAAGCTTTGCATGTTATCCAGGACTAAGCGCGAATACATCGTCGTCTCCGTTGGAGGCTCGCTTATCGTTCCTGAAGGCATTGATACCTCCTTCCTTAGAAATTTACGTAGTCTCGTGCTCGAGAAGACCCAGACCGGGTCTTCTTTTTATATCATCGCGGGAGGCGGCCGCTTGGCCCGCAACTACCAGGACGCAGCGCGCGATATCCGCGGCGAGGACACTCTTGACCGCGAAGAGATGGACTGGCTCGGCATTCATTCGACGCGTCTGAACGCGCACCTTCTTCGCACCATCTTCACCGAAGAGGCGCAGGCCAAGATCGTAAAGAATCCGACGCACCGTCTGCGCGGGAAAGAGAGCGTGGTTGTAGGTAGCGGGTGGAAGCCAGGGTGGTCTACGGACTATTGCGCTGTTATGGCCGCAAAGACCTTGGGTGCAAAGAAGCTCGTGAACCTTTCCAATATTGATTACGTCTATACGGCAGACCCTCGAAAAGACCCGTCTGCTACGAAAATAGAGAAGATAGACTGGGCATCCTTTAGGAAGCTCATACCAGCTGAATGGGATCCGGGGCTCTCCGCTCCGTTCGATCCAGTGGCCGCAAGAGAAGCCGAGACACTCGGCCTTGAAGTTGCGATCATTAACGGCGAGAAGCTTGAGGAATTCAAGAACTACCTCGATGGCAAGCCGTTCATCGGCACCGTTATCTCCTAGCTCGAAAGCGCGTCGAGCGCAGAACGTGCGTAGTGCTTCACCCGCTCGTTGATGCCGTATGTCGAATCTTCAAGCTCTTCTTTGGTAAACCACTTGATGTGGCTGCTTATCTCGGTCTCTCCCTGCACGATGTCGCGTGATTCTGAGGTTGCGAAATAGACGAAGGAGATGTGCTCATGAACGTCGTTGACTGGGTGCCGGTTTATGAATCGCGGCACGAGGACTTCCTTCTCCCCATCTTGATATGTCGGGGCGCGCTCACCGACGAGCGTCACCAGAATTCCGACTTCCTCGGCAACTTCGCGCAGAGCCGCTTCCTCCGGATCCTCATCGAGCTCGACATGTCCGCCTGGAGGAAACCATGTGTCGTATTTCTCATGGAGCCGGAGCAAGACCGCATCCCCGTTCACGATGTAGGTGTCGGCGCAGAAATCTACCTTCTCGTGGATGTGCGGCATATTATTTCAGTCCCTTAAGTACTTCCTCTATCTGCGCATGGAGCTCTTCGAGCGTTCCGTTGTTCTCTATATGGAAGTCAGCCACAGCGAGTGCCTCGGCAAGATGGTTTGAACTCGAATCTGTCGGGCGCATCTCGAGCTCTTCGTGCGCTTTAAACTCCTCAAACGTAGTGTTGTCTTTGTCGTGTCCTCGGCTAGTGATGCGGTCGTAGCGTGTGCGCATGTCGGCATCTACGGCGAGCACGATACCCCCTTGTTCCTGCACGAACCGGACTTCATCGGGGGTATGTTGGGCCTCAATTACAAAATTGTCAGTGACACCCTTGCCCTTCCCCCATTCGACCACTGCCTCTTGGAGTTTAGTCGGTCCGAGAACGCGATGTTCATTCGCAATCTCATGAAAGGTCATGCGCACCGGCGTGATGCCTCGCTCGTTAGCGATTGAACGCATAAAATCGGTAACACCCAGATGCGCAAATCCTTTCTCCTTTGTGAGGTAGTCGACGACCGATCCCTTTCCGGCTCCCAGCGTTCCAGTAACGCCGATGATCATACCTGTGCCCGTGCAGCCCGCTTCTTCTCGAGCCATGCAGCGATAGGAATCAGGAGCGGAGCGGAGCGCGTGATGGAGGAGAACGTTCCCGCAGCGACACCCACCATCATAACGAGCGCAAAGTTTCGAGTTGCTTCGCTTCCGAAGATAACCAACGCAAGGAGTGCGAGTACCACCGTCATGCCGGTGTTGATGGAGCGACCCATGGTCTCATCAATCGACTTCCCTACCGTTACATCGAACTCTTCTTCTATCTCGTCCCGTTGGTTGTTCGCAAGATGCTCGCGGACACGGTCAAAGATAACGATGACATCGTTCACGCAGTATCCAAGAAGCGCGAGGAGTGCGATAACGAAGAGCGAATCAATCTGCGCACCCGTGAAGAATGCATAGACTGCGTAGAATCCGGTCGGCACGATGATATCAATTGCGAGCATGAGCACGGCGATGAGGCCATAGCCCCAGGACGGCACCGGGCGCGATACGCCGCGGAACGCCCACGCGATATAAAAGACGATGGCGAGCGTTACGGCTGCGATAGCATAGAGCGCCTTAATCGCGAGCTCGTTGCCGAGCGAAGGACCGATTGAATTGAAACGGAGCTCGGTTAATGCCTTTGTGCCGTCTACGGAAAGTGCTGAGAGGAGTGCCGTGCGCTCCTCAGGTTCGAGGGTGCGAGTGCGAAGCGTAACGCCAGTCTCCCCGCTCTCGCGGATGCTCGGCTCTCCGAGATCGAGTCCCTCAATCTGCTCGCGAACCGTATCGAGCGAAGGACGTCCGTCTGCATAGGAAACCTCCATCAACGAGCCGCCGGTGAACTCGATGGAGAGCTTCGGAGGAAGGATAATGACGGCAAGTACGCTAGCGATGAGAAGAAGCCCGGTCAGAAGAAGGAAGAAGCGGCGGTGACGTACAACAAACATGGTATTAGCGCTTATGCCGATAAAGCCCGGTCTCAAGAAGGAAGCGCCAGACTGGCCCAGCCTGCTCTGGAACAATTGCGAGAAGGAACACGCGGGTGATGAACACCGCCGAGATCAAGGATGCAATTACGCCGAACCCAAATACGAGCGCGAAGCCCTGAACGAGGGACGTACCAATCCAGAAAAGGATGGCGCTTGAGATGAGCATCGTGAAGTGTCCGTCACGAATCGCAGTCCATGCGCGTGCGAAACCGATGCGCACTGCATCCCGTGCTCCTTCCCCTCTTCGGAGCTCTTCCTTCATGCGCTCGAATATGAGCACGTTCGCATCAACTGCCATACCAATAGAGAGAATGAAGCCGGCGATACCGGAGGTGGTGAGCGTGATCGGCACGAATTTCATAACCGCGACCGTGATAATTACGTAAATAACGAGTGCAATCGATGCAATGAGTCCTGGGAGGCGGTACCAGGCGATCATGAACAATGCGACGAGCGCAAAGCCGAGCACGCTCGCGACAAGACCAGCATGGAATGCTTCGGCACCGAGTGTCGGGCCAACCGTACCACTTCCCACAAGCTCGATAGGAACTGGGAGCGCACCGAAGTTAAGATTCCGAACGAGCTCGCGCGCCTCGTCGGGGG
>CAZNDC010000055.1:0-4171 GCA_964571755.1 uncultured Candidatus Saccharibacteria bacterium | reverse complement strand
TTGCGATAGAGACAACGAGACGGAGGTTGGAACGGGCGAGGATATTGCGCGCCTCGTCGTCGCCGCGCTCGATGCGTTGAGCGAGCTCGCGCTCCTCTGAAGCCGTAAGAAGCGGGTACTGCCCGATCTCGCGAAGGTAGATCTGGATCGAATCGTAGGCAGCTGAGTCGCGGCCCTTGATGTTGCGGGTCGCGAGGTACTGGTCGGTCGTGTCCTCGAGCATGCCGCCTTCGAGGATATCGATGCCGGACACGGAGAAGCGCTCGTAGAGCTCGTCGAGGAAGTTAACGTCGTCCTCTACGTGCGGGAACTCTTTGAGGATCTCGCTGTACGTGATGTATCCGCGCTCCTTTCCCTTCTTGATGAGGAGCTCTGCCTTGTCGAGCTTCTGCGCGGCGGCTTTCGCCTTCACGCCGGTAGCGGCAGCACGCACGATGTTCTTGAGCTGCACCTTCTTCACAGGCTTCTTAACGGCAGCTTTCTTCGCAACGGTCTTCTTGGGTGCAGCCTTCTTCACCGCTTTCTTCGCGGCTACTTTCTTGACTACTTTCTTCGGTGCAGCTTTCTTGACCGCCTTCTTGGCGACGGGCTTCTTAGCTACCTTCTTTACAGGCTTCTTTGATGGCATAGGGAGTGAGGAAAGGTTGGTAATCGAATGCTATTGAAATGAGGAGAGAGCCTTGGCGAGGGAACGGCATTCCTCGCTCGCCGCATCTATCTCGGACTTATTCTGGGAGGCCTCCGCTACGCGAAGACGCACGGTCGCGTCTGCAAGACGCTCCGTGAGGACTATTTTCTCGAAAACGGTTATGAGGTCGTCCGCCGCCTGATCATCCGGTGCCTCGCCAAAGGCGATCCCTGCCTCGAAGATAGTGTGTTCGGGAGGGGGCTCATCCGGAAACGGTGCGCCGATAATACGAGCGTACTCGTCCTTAAGCCGTTTTGCAAGCTCGGTATCAGGATAAGAGGCTACGAGGGCCCGAACCCGCATGGCATGGCGCTCTATTCCCCGGAGCCCTATAGCAGGCACCTGGACCTGGGAAGCCACAGGAGCAGGAGCTGGGCTCCCGCCCTTAGGAAGCCGAGCGAGGGCTGCACGAAGCGCTTCAGGGGTTGAGCCCAAAGAACGAGCTGCTACTCCGACGAAATGCTCCTGCTCCATAGGGCTCTGGATGGCCGCTATCAAAGGAAGCACTACCCTTTCAGCGCTCACGATAAGACGATGCGAGTCCTTCTCGCTTTCAGCCAGAACTGAGAGGAAGAACTCTACGATAGGTACCGCTTCCGAGACCAGCTTCGTAAAGTCTTTCGGATCCTCGCTCGCCAAGTCCGCCGGATCCTTCCCGAGGGGTATGCGGACCGCCTTGACCCGAAGTCCGCTCTTGAGCGCTACGATCGCACTCTTCATAGACGCATTCAATCCTGCCCGGTCGCTATCAAGCGCAAGCATGAGATTGTCCGCGTACCGCTTGATTAAGGAGAGATGCTGCGGCGTGAGCGCAGTGCCCGAAAGCGCGATGGTGTTCGTGAACCCTATCTGATGCAAATGGAGCAGATCCATCTGTCCCTCCACAAGAAGCGCGAACCCGCGCGTGCGTATCGCATCCTTCGCCTTATCCATACCAAAGAGAAGCTCGGACTTTCGGTAGAGATCAGTCTCAGGAGAGTTCAGATACTTGGCCTGGTCTGCAGGATCAAGCGCGCGGCCCGTAAACGCAACGGTCCTCCCGGCACTATCACGTATCGGGAACATAAGCCGGTTCCGGAACCGGTCGTACCAGGTTCCCTTCTTCTCGTCCGCTTCCTTAACGAGTCCGGCCGCCACAAGCTCAGTATTCGTAAACCCAGAGGCCGTAAGGCTCTCAAGCACGGTGCGCCATGCCTCAGGCGCATACCCGAGGTTCCATTCCTTGATGGTCTCCGAAGTTAGTCCCCGGGAGAGCGCGTACTCGTAGGGCTTCCCCTTCTCGTCGAGCAAGGACACATACAGCGCTTCCGCACGCGCAACCGCCTCATAGAGCCGATCCTTCTTTCCTTTGTCCTCCTTCTTCCCGGTATACACGATCTCGATGCCTGCCTTGTCCGCGAGTATCTTGAGCGCTCCCTTGAAGTCCACACCTTCCATCTTCTGTATGAACTCGAACTGGTCCCCACCCTGAGAGCTTGAGAAGCAGTAATAGGTTCCCCGTTCTACGTTCACATAGAAGGATGGTGTCTTCTCCTTGTTGAAGGGAGAGAGGCCCTTATAGTTGCGGCCTGACTTCGTGAGCTTCACGTAGGGCGCCACGACGTCCAGAATCGATAGTTTCGCCTTTATCTGCTCGACGGTATCCATGCATTGATTTTAGCGCGTATCCCGCAAAGCAGCACTTTGCTCTTCATGCTTCATGCTAGGATAATTTTAAGAATGGCTAAGGAACCACTCACAAATATCGCATTCATAGACGGACAGAATCTCCATCTCGGGACGCGTGAGAGTGGGTGGTCTGTCGACCACATTCGCTTCAGGACCTACTTACGTGACAAGTATAAGATCGCGGAAGCGTATTACTTCCTAGGATTTGTATCGGGAGATTATCAGGACCTATACGATAGTCTCCAAAGAGCAGGATTTATTTTGTCCTTCCGAGAGCACTCGTCAGCCCTGCGAGGAAATAAGAAAGGTAATGTGGACTGCGATATCGTCTTTGGCATCATGAGAAAGCTCGTCGAGAACGAGCCGTTCGAGAAAGCGTTTATCGTCTCCGGAGACGGAGATTACAAAAAACTTGTTGACTTCCTAATTAAGAAAAATCGCTTTGGAAAGATGCTTTTCCCGAACAAGGCATTTGCTTCGTCACTCTATAACAGTCTCGGGAGCGAGCATTTTGACTATCTGGAGAATAAAGATATCAGGAACAAAATTGCCTATATACCTCACCAGCACAAATGAAAAAGGCCCCTTAGGCACTAACACCGTTCGGGTCCTCTTTCGTGTTGATACCCCGGCATTATACGCAGATAGGGTGAATTTTTCAAGAAGGCGACGGTGCCTGTGCAAAACTCAAGAACCCTATATTTTATAGGCTTTCCCTCTATTGCACATGAACAGAGCCCGCATACGCGGGCTCTGTTCTCGCACAAATAGCTTCCCTAGCGAGCGTCTGCAACAGGCTCCTCCGCAAGGCGCTCTGCCTCACGTGCGCGCTGGAGCACGGCGCGCTTCTCCTGCATAACCTCGATCGCAGCGTGCTTCTTTGAGCCTGCGAATCCGGTACCTGCAGGGATAAGGCGTCCGAGAATGACGTTCTCCTTGAGACCGCGAAGCGTATCGATGCTTCCCTTGAGGGATGCGTTGATAAGGATCTTCGTAGTCTGCTCGAAGGATGCTGCGGAGAGGAAGGAGCGACGGGAGAGCGCAGACTCCTTGATGCCGAGCACCATCTCGCGTGCCTTCGGTACAATCTGCCCCGCATCCTCCATAGCCTTCACTTCCTCCTCGAACTCCCAGTGATCCACGACGTCGCCCACTGAGTACTCGGACTCGCCGGTCTCGGTGATCTTCGCGCGCGAGAACATCTGCTTCACGATAACCTCGAGGTGCTTGCGGGACACGGATGCGCCCTGGAGCTCGTAGATCTTGGAGGTCTCAGCGATGATGTACTCCTGAACCATAGAGCGGCCTGCGTGCTCGAAGAGCTCGTCGAGGTCTGCGGAACCGTCCGAAAGGAGCTGGCCCTTTAGAACCGTGTCGCCTTCCTTAACGAATGCCTGACGAGGATACGTGAGCGCGTACTCGGTGTTCGAGCCGTCCTTCTTGCCCTGACCCTTCTCCGGCGTAACGACGATAACCTTGTCGCGTCCGTTCTCGCGAATCTCAGCGACGAGACCGTCGAACTTGGAGACGATAGCCGGGTTCTTCGGGGAGCGCTTCTCGAAGACCTCCTCGATGCGAGGAAGACCCGAGGTGATGTCGCCGCCGACCGATGCCGTTCCTCCCGCATGGAAGGTACGCATGGTGAGCTGCGTTCCTGGCTCGCCGATCGCCTGTGCGGCGACGGTACCGACAGCTTCTCCGAGATCAACTGCGAACTGGCTCGAGAGGTCCATGCCGTAGCAGGTACCGCAGATGCCGTAGCGGGTCTCGCAGGCCATTGGGGACCGTACGGATACGCTCGTGATGCTCTCGTCG
>CAZNDC010000054.1:0-4228 GCA_964571755.1 uncultured Candidatus Saccharibacteria bacterium | reverse complement strand
CGGAGCATGAGCATCGCTACCGACAGGCCAACTGCCAACGCAGCACCAAACGCAAGACCGAGCTCATGAACACCAAAGAATAGGTAGCTCCAGAGAAGCACGAGAAAGCTGTTCAGCACATAGAGCGACACTATAGAGCGAGATGAGGCTCCTCCCTTCTTGGACTGCTCCCAGAAGATGGAGACCGAGAACGCCGTGCACAGGAACAAGACGAACCAGACAGCAGCAACGAACAACTCGGGCGGCGTCCACCATGGGAGAGAGAGCGTCGTATACCAATCAAGCCCGACAGTAGTTATCGCTCCCACACCAAAGAATAGGAGCGTGGCGACGTAGAAAATGAAGGATCGCTCTAATTTTGTTTCATTGTTCATATAGAGTGTGCCGAAGTGTGTGCAGTAATTGTACTCCTAATCTGCCAGCGCAATAGCCTTTCAGGGTGCTACTATTTTGATATGAATCCAGACCCAAAAACGCAGGAATCCCTTTCTTTTCTTGGAAGCCATGCCGTCGGCGTTCTCGCCACCCTGTCGCCCACAGGGGAACCGCATGCCCGAACGGTCTACTACGTCTCAAACAGCGCGCTTGAAGTATTCTTTCTTACCCTCTCAGGCACGCGAAAGGTAGAAGACATCAACGACAACCATCGCGCGGCATTCGTTGTCTCAGATGAAGTGGTGCCGAAGACGCTCCAGATCGAAGGAATAATCTCTGAACTAACCGACACGGCAGAGATCGATACCGTCGTAAAGAAACTAATGGATATCTTTACGTCAAAGGGCGAGCACTTCGCTCCCCTTGCACACCTTGATTCAGGGAGGGTCCTGTTCTACAAGCTCTCGCCAGAATGGGTACGATGGGGCGATTTCACAAAGAGCGAGGGTACGGACGAGGCGTTCACGGACATACATCCGTAACGCCAGGTCGGGCAATAGACATGTCCTGTCGTGACTGTACTTAGAGCCACGAGAAACTAAGACCCCACCTCACCAGAACCGGTGGCTGGTATCTTTACATTTATCTCTGTCGCTGCAGGAGCTGCGGCATTTCTTCCATAGCCCGGCCATACGAATAAAGCAACGAGGATAATGCCGATAAGCAGCACTCCCGCGATAATCCAACCGCCCGCGCCCGAACCAGTATCATCTGTAGCCATAGTTCAAGAATAGTTAGTACCAACACAGTAATACCTTTATATGTATGAACGTTATGTTAACTAACGCGATACACTGCTTCATGAACGCTTCACCAGAAGGAGCGTAGAGTCATCACCGTACTATTTTCGTAACCCGCTATACATGGAAACAAAGAAACAGCTCACCATCGCTTGGACCGTTGCCGGCATTCTCGCCGTACTCCTCCTTATCGCTCTCTACTTCGTCATGAACCCGGAGAAGAGCCTTGATACCGTCCTCAAGGAGGGCAAGGAAGACATCAGCGCCCAGCGTGACCTCATCGAGGAAAGCTGTTCCGGCACCGATGCAGCAAGCAAGGAGAAGTGTCAGGACGACCTCGACGAGCTCGCTGACATCCTTCGTGACTTCAGCAAGGATATCGAGAAGGCATCGAGCACTGCTCCAGTAACTCAATAGTCTCAGATTTAGGGAATCGCCCGGACCTTTTGTCCGGGCGATTCCTCGTAATAGACCCTTAGTGTAAGGAATGGTACAGTCGGCTCGGATCGAAGATCCGTCCCATCAATCACGAGACGAGAGGGTTTAGTCATGACGACTGTACCACTTCCCCCTAACAGCCTCATTGGCATTCTGGGCGGCGGGCAGCTCGGCATGATGCTCGCCCAAGCCGCTCACAAGCTCGGTTATACCACGCTCGTCTGGGCACAGAGCCCCGACGAATGCGCAGTAAAGGTCGCCACCCACGCGATCATTGCTCCGTTCGACGACAGCAGCGCTTGCACGGACTTCGTGCTCAGAATCCAGGCGGCATCGCTCGAATCCGAGAACATCCCGCCCGAGCTCGTTGCCGTGATCTCGCGGTTCACGAGGATCTGTCCGAGCAGCACGATTCTTCGCATCGCCTCAAGCAGAATCGAGGAGAAGCGGGTGCTCGGCATGCTCGGCATTCCTGTGGGTCCCCACCGGGTCATCACGTCGATCGAGGTGCTGCGGGAATCCGACTTCACTGAGTTCGTGTTCCCAGCCATCCTCAAGCGCGCGACCGGGGGTTACGATGGACGCGGCCAGTGTGAGGTCAAGACTGCATCCGACCTCGAGGCGACATTTCAAAGCCTCGGAGCAGTGCCCTGCGTGCTTGAGACCAAGATCGATCTCAAGTGCGAGGTGTCCGTTGTTGTCGCCAGGACTGGTTCCGGGGAGACTGTGGTCTATCCGGTTATTCAGAACTGGCACCGAGACGGCATCCTCGTCCGCTCGCAGTGTCCAGGACCAGATGTGACTGCGCGCATCGAGCAAGACGCGCAGGCCTATGCCACCCGAATCGCACTCGAGCTCAAACTCGTCGGCATTCTCGTCGTCGAAATGTTCGTGATGGATGACGACACCGTCCTGGTCAACGAGCTCGCGCCGCGCCCCCACAATTCGGGGCACGGAACAATCGAGGCTAGTGTGACGAGCCAATTCGAACAGCTCGTCCGCATTACCGCAGACTTGCCGCTCGGATCTGTTGAGCTATCGTCTGGCTGGGAGATGGGCAACTTCATCGGACTCACCTACGAAGAAGCCTGTGTCCTCTTTCCCGAGGGCGCGATACCCATCTGGTACGGGAAAGAGTCACGCCCTGGCCGCAAGGTTGGGCACTGGACCAGGCTCCTTCCTTTCAGCTAGCAAGCCGCATCGCTCCTAGAGCGCTGCGGCTTTTTCTTTATAAAGAAAAAGAGACGCTCGTTGTAGAGCGCCTCATTGCTGCGTCACTGCGGATGGAACTCCACCGTCTCCCCATGATACGGGGACTCGATTTGGAGCACCGGCGAGTCGGCCTTGAAGATCTGACCGCAGACCTTAGCGGCGATTCCGAAATCCTGAGCGAGATCAAGGAACCGTTCGACGTCTTCAGAGTCCATGACGGCGAGCACTCCTTGCCCACCGTTCCAGGTCCGATAAAACGTCTCGGCGTCCACGGCCTCACCTTCGAGGCCGCGATACTCCGCGCAACGCTTCATAATGCTCGGTGGTTCGTAGAGCCCATCGAGCTTGGCCGAGAGTCCAGCACGGAAGAGCAGATCTTCTCCGAACTTGCCCGGAATCCCACCGCCCGTGATATGGGCGAGGCAGGTGACCGGGATGCGGTTCTTGAAGGCGCCGCTTTTCCAGCCGTTTGCTTCGACCAAGAAGCGGTCGTAGAGGGTCGAGGGTTGCGCCGCCGCCCTGATGTCGTTGGCTGCAGCTGGGTGATTCCACCATTCCGGACCGTACTTGAGCCGAAAGGCCTTTCTCACCATACTGATGCCGTTACTGCGAAAGCCAAACTCCCGGAGCGCGATGATTGTTTGTCCGGGAGCAAGATGCTCGCCGGTAATCATCGCCTTGGGGTGGTAGGCTCCAAAAGCGAAGCCGGCCCAGTTGAACTTCACGACCGCGTCGGGATCCTCCGAGCCCACAAAGGTCCCGAGCTCGGCAGTCTCTCCGGTCTGCAACACTACGTCCTGATTCAGCGCAGCATCACGTGCCCCAGAAAGGAGCTGCTCGAACGCCTGGAACGTCTTTGAGCCAGGCTCGCCGAGTGTCGATACGTCGAGCACGGAAGAAAACGTCAGCGGTATCCCGCCGTAGCGGGTAATGTCGCCACACGTCATAGCGACAAGATCCCTCGCCGCATATGTATGGAAGCCGGCGGGAGTGATCAGACCGACCTTCGTGCCGATGCCGTCAGCAGCAGCGGTGAAGGTCGTGTCCTGGGGTAGTCCGACGAAGTAGATGCTCCGCGGGCCCCTGAAGCTCCCATTCGAGAGGTCGCTCACACGCACGAAGGGCGAGGCGCCCCACGTCTCACGCGATTTGCCCGCAGCGAATTCGCTGAATCGATCGCCGGCGGACACGTTAACGCCGTCCGCCGCATAGAGTCCACCCGTTTCCTGAGTCATCCTATTCACCTGGAAAACATCTTACCGGTATAGCCGGTCCCGGGGTCACCATACCCGAGCGACCTCTATATGGAAAGTACCGGTATCCTCGGCTATACTTCCCGCAATGCTTCTCTCCCACACCACCCAGACCTGGTCCGGATTCACGGGATAGCGTTCTCGTTCCCT
>CAZNDC010000053.1:0-4262 GCA_964571755.1 uncultured Candidatus Saccharibacteria bacterium | reverse complement strand
CGAGCAGTACGAGGACGAGAGCGACGGCTACACGCGTGATCATAACTCCCTAATAGGTCTCCTCGTCATCCTTTGCCACGTCGTCAGCAGTACTGCCTCCTCCGATGATTTCGCGTGGGCGGGAGCCGTCTGCAGGTCCGATGACCCCTTTCTCCTCAAGGAGGTCCATGAGGCGAGCTGCGCGAGAATAGCCGATACGGAGTTTGCGCTGGAGGTAGGAGGTCGATGCGCGCCCCGCTTCCTCAACTGCTTCCTTTGCTGCGGAATAGAGGTCGTCGTCCACATCCTCGTCGTCTCCGGCCATCATGATTGCATCGTTTGGCTCGTGGATGCCAGTTCCGTTCGTACCAGCGCCGAGGTCAATCGTGGAGAGGGAACCGCTGTTGTGTTCCTTGATGTACCCCACAACCTTCTTAACCTCCTGCTCGCTGATGTACGCAGTCTGAAGGCGCACGGGCTTTTGCATGTCTGCAGACTGGTAGAGCATGTCTCCAGCGCCAAGGAGAAGCTCTGCGCCGCCCGAGTCGAGGATCGTACGGGAGTCGATCTGCGAGGAGACCTGGAGCGCCATGCGGGTAGGGACGTTCGCCTTGATAAGGCCGGTGATGACATTCACGGACGGACGCTGGGTCGAGAGTATGAGGTGGATTCCCACGGCGCGGGACATCTGTGCGAGGCGGACGATTGCCGACTCGAGTTCGCGGGGGTAGGTCTGCATGATATCGGCAAGCTCGTCGATGACGATGACGATATAGGGCATCGCTTCAGGTATCTCTTTTGCCTTACGCTTCTTGGCTGGCTCAACGATGGTGGTGTGATAGGACTCGATATCGCGAACCTGGACCTCCTCAAGTATGTTGTAGCGCCTGTCCATCTCCTTGGCAGCCCACTTGAGCGCGAAGATACATTTCTTAGGATCAGTAATGACCGGCGTGAGGAGGTGGGGGATACCGTTATAGAGTGTGAGCTCGACGCGCTTTGGATCAACCATGATGAATCGCATTTGGTTGGGCCCGTTCCGGTAGAGGAGGGACGTGATGACTGCGTGTATAGCAACTGACTTTCCAGAACCAGTGGCGCCTGCGATGAGGCCGTGTGGCATCTTGGCCGTGTTCACATAGTGCGGCGTGCCGGTAATATCGCGACCGATAGCAGCGAGGAGCGGCTTCTTGCTCGCGTTCCATTCAGGAGCGCCGATGACGCCACCGAGACCAACGGTGGCCTTGGAGGCGTTCGGCACTTCGATGCCGACCAAAGACTTACCGGGGATTGGTGCTTCGATACGGACCGGGTGCGCAGCGAGTGCGAGTTCGAGGTTGTTCTGGAGCCCGACGATCTTGTTAAGGCGTACACCCTCCGCTGGCTTTATGGCATAGCGGGTGACGGTTGGGCCCACCGAGATCTCGTCCATCTCTACTGAGATACCAAAGTTCTGGAAGGTACGCTTAATGATGTTGGCGTTCGCTTTGATATCGCCGACGCCTGGCTTTCCCTTATCCTCGCCAAGGAGCGAGAGGGGAGGGGCTTGGTATTCTGCATCGATATTGGGAATCGGCTCGGCTGCGGACACGCTGCTCTCACGATTGAACATCGTTATGACCGGTTCTGCGTCAGGATTCTTTGCAGCAGGCTCCGCATCCTCTGACTCCTCATCAGCATCGTCCTCCGCCGGCTCCTCTTCTTCCTCGTCTGCTGTCTTACGCTGAGGAAGGGAAGGAAGGCGGATCGAGCTTGCTGCACCTCCGACCTTCTCAGCGACTCCAGAAAGGAGACGGGAGAGCACCACGATATCAATCGCAATAACGAGACCAATCGCTGCGATTGCGAGTAACAGGACGAGGGCTGCAGGTCCGAAGAACTCGGACGCGGCATGGCCGAGTGCGCTGCCTGCTGCCCCTCCGAGAGCCTGCGAGGTGATACCGAGCAAGGTAAGGGTCGCGATTAATATAAGGAAGATACCGACAGCGGTCAGGGGAGCTACGAACGTGCGTTCGAGCATCACCGTGAGGCCGATTGCTATAAGGAGAACCGGGAGGAGGAACGAGGCGACACCTATGATACCGAAGCCGAAATCAAACAGCGCGGTGCCCGCAAGTCCTGCGAGATCGAACGCTGCGAACCCGAAGATAATACCGAACGCAATAAGTACGATGCCCGTCGTCCATTTGGCGAGGGCTCGGTAGTTGTCTTGGTCGCGGCGCTTCCTGCGCTTTTTCATGTAGGTATTCTAACACCCGGTGCGCAGGCCGCTTACTTTTTACGGCCTTGCGCTTATCCCGTACGGAACGGTTGCGGGCTCGATATATCGGACATATACTTGTCCATAATCACATGAAGGACACAAGAAGCGATAACGGACAAAATAGGGATTTGGGACAAGGAAAGTCTGCACGCTCAAATAACGACATCAGTAATTTTGTCCTAGATAAAGCAATATTTACAAACGTATTCGAAAAGGACATTCGTCGCGTGTACCTGTATAAGAAAGCTGAGAGGCTCGCCAAGGCAATCCATCTTGTCGGTCCTGCCTTCACGAGTTCCGCTCCCCTTAAGGATCGTCTCGACCGCATTTCCATCGGGCTGGTCGATGCGGCTATCCTTCCACCGGCCGCTTCTCGTGAAGCGCTTTCCCGGGAACTGCTCGCGCTCTCGAGCATCCTCTCGGTCGCTCGCACCGGCGGCATGCTCTCCCATATGAATGCGGATATGATTGCGCGTGAAGCGCATCTTCTTTTACAGGAGATAGCGGGATACGAGGAGCCTCGTCTCCTCCTCGACGAAGTGCCGAGCCTCGCGATGCTCGCGAAGTCCGCGCAGGCTTCCGTCTCCCAAGATGTCTCGCGCTTGCGTTCTGTTGCGCGCGTTACCTACGATGCCTCGCTCGCCGCACCCGAAGAATCTAAAGGACAGATATCGGACAAGGTGTTTCGGGGAGGGGAGTCAGCTGGAAACAAGGGTCGTCGAGAAGCAGTCCTGGCCGTTCTTAGCTCCAAGGGCCCTTCCTACATAAAGGATATCTCTACGGTTATCCGAGACGTAAGCGAGAAAACGATTCAGCGCGAGCTCTCGTCGCTTGTTTCTGAGGGGACGGTCATCAGGAAAGGGGATAGGCGCTGGACCACGTACGAGCTTGCGGGCCCGGCCTCGCTCGATTGACTTTAGGCCACATTTAGCCTAGTATAACTAGGTGGTAACTGCGGGGGACGAGAGGTAAGAAAAGGCCGGCGACGGCCTCTTTTGCGTTTCAGCCCCGAGGGTTATCCACATTGGTTTTCAGCGTTTGCACAGCTGTATCTCTGTATACTGTGCATACACCCGGTGCTCGTTGGAGCATCGGGACTTCCGAAACGAACTGGTGCGCATTCCTGAACGAAACGGGTCCTTGAAAATGGAATAAGGATTCTAAAGCTCGCAGCGTAAGAAGCTGCGGCTATCCTCGTCTTCATATATGGAAGGCGAGTACCGAACGGATGTATTTGATAGACCACGAATGAACGCTGAATGAAGGATGAACCTTTACCAGCTAGCCGATGGGACGCGTGTCGATAGCGCGCCCTGTCGGGTAGTGTGAAGCGTGCGTAAGACTCACTCCCTTCCTCTCGGGGAGGGGAGGGATTACCAAGAGAGAAAAAGATACGTGTGCGACGCGCCCTATTACTAAATCGCGGCGCATGCGCATCTCAATTAACTAAGCAACGCATTACCATGCAAATCGCAACAACAAACACGATCGCAAAGATCGCTGCTGTCCTCGCAGGACTCGGCCTCGTTGCTTCGTCCTTTGCTGCTTTCGCTCCTGCAGCGAACGCACAGAGCACGAGCTCGGCTGACCTTCAGGCACAGATCAACGCGCTTCTCGCGCAGATCGCTGCGCTTCAGGGCTCTTCGAGCACTGGCGCATCCGTCACGTTCTCCCGCGACCTTACCCTCGGTTCCTCTGGAGCTGATGTTACGGCGCTTCAGAACTGGCTTATCAGCAAGAACTTCGCTATTGCAGCAGGCGCAACTGGATACTTCGGTGGACAGACGCAGGCAGCTCTCGCGAAGTACCAGGCATCTGTCAGCATCAGTCCTGCTTCTGGTTACTTCGGCCCGATCACTCGCGCTAAGGTAAACTCAGCTGGTGGAACTGGTACCGGCACAGGAACTGGAACTGGTACCGGCACTGGAACTGACACTGACTCTGGTCTCCAGGGTGGTGCAGGTTCAGTTGACACCTACACTGTCATCTCCAACATCAACAATGAGGAGGTTGGAGAGGA
>CAZNDC010000052.1:0-4306 GCA_964571755.1 uncultured Candidatus Saccharibacteria bacterium | reverse complement strand
CGCCTCTTCCTTGGTTGGCGGCTTGCCGTGCCATTTGTAATCAAACTCGATCTCGGGTACACCCTTCCCTGGAATCGTGTGGGCAATAATCAGTGTTGGCTTCTCGTAGATTGCCTTTGCCGTGTCCACGGCATCGATAAACTCCTCGATGTTGTGTCCGTTAACTTCAAGCACATGCCAGTTGAACGCTTCATACTTCGCCGCAAGCGACTCAAGCGGCATCACGTCCTCCGTCATGCCATCGATCTGAATGTTGTTGCGATCCATAACGGCCGTAAGGTTCGAGAGCTTGTACTTTCCTGCAAACATCACGGCTTCCCAAATGTTCCCTTCCTGCTGCTCGCCATCTGACATCATGCAGTAGATACGGTTCTTCTTGTTATCCATCCGGAGCGCGTATGCCATCCCGGAAGCTTGCGAGAGACCGGAGCCGAGCGGACCTGAGGTAGTCTCGAGTCCCGGTAAGCGGTCCCGTTCTGGATGTCCCTGAAGCCTCGAGCCGAATTTCCGCAGCGTGAGGCATTCCTCAACCGGGAAATACCCTGCGTGTGCCATGGCTGAGTACTGCACGGGGACAATATGCCCGTTGGAGAGGACGAGACGGTCGCGTTCGTCCCAATCGGGGTTCTTGGGATCGTGTGCGAGCACATGGAAATACATCGCTGCGAATATGTCGCTCATGCCGAGCGGACCCGCGGTATGCCCGCTCCCGGCCGCAACCAACATGTCGAGTATCGTCTCGCGTATCGCTTCTGCGCGCTTCTCGAGCGCCTGTATTGCTTCGTCCGTAAGAGCCATCAGGAAAAGGATAGCATGCGGCTATCCGTACAAGCCGTGTCGTTCCGTGAGCTCGTTGAGTTTCTTGAGTTCCTCAGCGATATTCTCAGCGTGCCAGATGTCTGAACCTACAATGAGACGCGAAACGCCCGCCTCGAGCAGCTTTGGGGCGTTCTGGAGCGAGATACCGCCATCTACTTGAATAGGCATCTTTGGGTACCGTTTCCTGAAGGCTGCGATCTTAGGAAAGACACGAGTATCAAACGGCTGTCCCTGCTTGCCAATGCTCTTTATGCCCATGAACTGCACGTACTCAACCTTGTCGAGATAGGGCTCGATAAGAGCAAGGTCGCTTTCGATGCCAATCGAGAGTCCTATTGAGAGGAGGTCTGGCGCGAAGTTCTTGTCGTGCCCGTAGAGTGAGCCCGTGTTCGCGAGGAACCGGGCGAGGTAGCGTGTACTTTCTGCGTGTATGGTTACGCGTGTAGCGCAGAGCCCAATCCAGGTGCCGGTGACCGATTCTGGGTCAGCGCTCATAAGATCAATCTCAAACTTGAATTCGCCGCAACGAGGGAGCAACTCTCCCGCGGCGAGCATCCTCGACGGCTCGCCGTGGTCCTCTGCGTACGGCCACGATGCCGGTGAGGCGAAGTGTCCGTCCACGATATCTATCTGCACTTCTTCGCAGAGACCCACAAGCTTCGCGAGCTTGTCTTCGAGGTCCTGCTTTGAGGTAGGGATAATCGCCGGAACTATGATGCCCATATACAGCCAGTATATACCGAAGCTGCGTCGGTATACGCGGCGGACGATTGTTAACCGAGCTTCGCTATGCGCCGCACGTGTCGCTCCATTCCGGAGAACGGCGTCTCAAGAAATATGCGCGCTGCTTCAAGCGCGTCTTCGTTCGATACGAATCGCGCACCGAGCGACAGTATGTTCGCGTCGTTATGCACGCGCGCGAGTCTCACGATATCAAAACCATCAAGGGATGGTGCGCCCTCTGCGTTAACGGCACCCTGTGCCTTTGCCTGACCGTAGAACAGAGCTGCGCGTGCTCCTTCAACCTTATTAGCGTCCATGGCTTCACCCTGTCCTGACCCACCGATAACGATACCGAAGGATTCTGGTGTCGCCACCGTCTTCTCTGCACACGGCTCGATGTAGTCAGGATAGTCATCCTCTGCCGAGTATTCGTACGCACCCAGATCCTCCACCTGATGGCCGAGTGCTTCCCTGAGATAGGTCACGAGTGCCGCCTTTAGGTTGAGGCCCGTGTGGTCTGAGGCGATAAAGATAGTCATAGGCTAGGCCTTTCCGGCAGCGAGCACATGGCGCACAAGCGTGTTTGTATATCCATACTCATTGTCGTACCAGGCGAGCACCTTCACGAGGCGGCCGCCAACGACACGCGTAAGGGGGAGGTCAGCAATGGATGCGTGCGTATCTCCCACGATATCGCTTGAGACGAGTTGCTCATCAGACGCAGCGAATATGCCGCTCCAGCGAGGATCGCTCGCGGCTGCCCGCAGAATCTCATTGACCTCCTCTGCCGAGGTATCGCGCTTGGCTACGAAGGTGATGTCCGCGATGGAGCCCGCAGGGACCGGCACACGAAGCGAGATGCCATCGAACTTTCCTTCAAGGCTCGGGTATGCCTTCGTAACGGCGATAGCGGCACCGGTTGAGGATGGGACGATGTTCTGCGCAGCGGCGCGTCCGCGGCGCATGTCGCTTCCTTTCACGGGAGAATCGACGATCGACTGAGTCGCCGTGTACGCGTGCGTCGTTGAGAGGATCGCATGCTCGATGCCGAGAGCCTCGTCGAGAATAGAGATTATCGGGGAGCTCGCATTCGTCGTGCAGGATGCGTTTGAAGTAACGGGGCAGGTGGCGAGCTTCTCCTCGTTCACGCCCATAAGCACGGTTGCACCGGTTCCCTCCAGGTCCTCGCCCTTAGCGGGAGCCGAGAGGACAACACGGCGTGCGCCGGCCGTGATATGCGCGCTCGCCTTCTCGTAGTCATCAAAGACGCCGGTCGACTCAACCACGACATCAACGGCGAGATCCTTCCACGGAAGCAGGCTTGGATCTTTCTCTGAGAGGAATGCTACGTTCTTTCCGTTTATAACGAGCTTCCCGTCCTTGGTCTCAACTGAAAACGCTGCTTTGTCGTAGACCGTGTCATACGTGAGGAGATACGCGAGATTCTCCAATGACCCAAGATCATTGATAGCTACTAGCTCTATCTCCTCGTTTCCTATGGTCTGCCGTACGAATGCCCTACCGATGCGCCCCAGCCCATTGATTGCTACCCGTGTTTTCATATACGAAAAGTCTAGCATCCTGGAAGAGAACAATCCCCATCCCTAGCGATAGGGCTAGAATCCTAGACGAGCAATCACGTCTTCCTGAGAAAGGACGCGTCCCGCCTTAACATCTGCAAGTGCGCGCCATATTGCCACCTTGTCTTTCTTCGTCAGAAAGTCGTCCGGATTGAATGCACCTTCTGCGTACAGAATCATCGTCTGATTGAGAATCGAGGTTAGGTCGGTGTCCTCGGCGCGAGCACGCTTTTCGGCCGCTTTCATTATCTTCGTATCAAGATTAAATATTATGCGTGTTGCAGCCATAGATATGGAATCAAGAATGAGAATACGCTTCGGAGTTTGCCTCGAGCCAGACTGCTATTTCCTCTAAAGAATGCCTGGATTCGATGATCGCAAGTGCAAAATATTCTATGGCACCTACAGGCGCATTGATACGATACCCATTGAGCTGAAGGAAAACATCCATAGATGCCATGGCACTCCTTTTGTTTCCATCAACAAATGGGTGATTGAAGATAATATTTCGAGCGTATACAGCTGCTTTTATGTACAGTCCTGGATAGAGTTCTTTTCCAAAGGCAGTCTGCTGGGAAAGCAGCTCTAATGACGCAAGCACACCTGGATCGCGAACGCCGTGGGAACCGCCCGTTTCAGCAATGATCACGGCATGAACGTTTAAGAGATCTTCTGCCGTAAGGTACTGCATAGCTACTTATCTTTGAGTGCCTCGAGATCAGAGCGATATCGCTCTACGAAATCAAGCGTGAGTGCAGTGACGCGCTCACGGTCAGAAATCGTATTTCTTATAGCGCGCAGGGACATTACCCCTTTTTCAGAGTTAACGTCTACAGAGATCGAGTCACCGATCTTAATGCCGAGCTCCTCTAAGGACTTCTTAGGGATAGTTACCGCTGCGGAACTGCCTACCTTAAGTACTTTCTGAATCATACCTGAAGTTTATTCTAATATTATTAGTATGTCAAGATACCCTTTTATAACGTAGGTGGAGGCTCTGGAGCTGGTTCGGGTTCTGGAGTCGGCTCAGGTGCTGGCTCGGGTGCCGGTTCTGGAGCAGGTGGCGGTTCTGGAGCTGGTTCAGGTGCTGGGGCGGGTGCTCCTGAACTCGTAACTGTCACGATACGTGAGACATGACCCTCGTTCCCTGCTAGGTCTGATACCGAGTACGAGACCGTGTAGAG
>CAZNDC010000051.1:0-4436 GCA_964571755.1 uncultured Candidatus Saccharibacteria bacterium | reverse complement strand
AAGCAACCAAGGCGGGCATAAAGCCAATCATCGGTGTCGATGCGTACTTGGCACCCCGCTCACGACATGACAAGGACCGCACGGATCAAAAACGCACGCGCCTGGTGCTGCTTGCAGAGAACAATCAGGGCTACAAGAATCTCATGGCCCTCATAACAAAATCCTTCCTCGAAGGATTCCTCGAGCGGCCGCGCATGGACAAGGAATTACTACGTGAGCATAAGGAAGGACTTATTGCGATTATCCCCTCCTTTGCAGGAGACGTCGTCTCGGCACTCAAGGCTGGCGACCCGAAAGGCGCGCATGCGGCACTCGCAGAGTATGTGAGCATCTTTGGGAAAGATAACGTCTTCGTTGAGATAACTCATCACCCGTCCGTTGAAGGGCACGAAGCTCGTATGAAAGAGCTCGCAAAGATTGCCGTGAGCGAGGGTGTGCGAGTACTCGCCCAGCATGACGTCTATTATCTGAAGCCCGACGACCGCGAAGCAACGGAAGTCCTGCGCCGAATCGGCCAGGGAGAGCGAGGACGCAACGAAGAAGAGGACTTCTCGTTCGTACCCGAGAGTCAGATGCGCGAATGGTTCAAGGACATGCCAGAGGCCGTGGACCTCTCGGGAGAGATCGCGGACCGCTGCACCGTGACGATGGAGCTCGGAAGCTGGAACTTTCCTTTCGTCGAGGTGCCTGAAGGCTCCTCGCATGCCCAGGAACTCACGAAAAAGACCTATGACGGACTCTCGATGCGTGGCATGGAGAAGACCGAGGAGGTAGAGAAGCGCATCGAGTACGAGCTCGACGTTATCATCTCCAAAGGATTCGCGCCGTACTTCCTCGCCGTGTCGGACCTCCTCACATTCGCGAAGTCCGCCGGCATCATGTCGACGACGAGAGGCTCAGCTGCCGGCTCCATCGTGTCGTACCTCTGCGGCATCACGAACGTCGATCCGCTTTTCTACAAGCTCCCGTTCGAGCGCTTCCTCAATCCTGAGCGCCCCAAGGCTCCGGACATCGACATGGACTTCGCCGACAATCGCCGGGACGAGATGATCGCGTATGCCCGAAGGAAATACGGCGAGGACAAGGTTGCGCAGATCGGCACGTTCGGAACCCTCATGGCGCGCGCCGCCGTGCGCGACGTCTCGCGTGCACTTGGCCACGCGTATCGCACCGGCGACCGGATCGCGAAGCTGATTCCTATGGGAAGCCAGGGCTTCCCGATGACGATTAAGCGGGCGCTCGAGCTCGAGCCAGAGCTGAAGCAGCTCTATGACGAGGACGACGACGTGCACGAGGTCATCGACCTGGCGCAGCGCATCGAAGGGTGCGTGCGCCACACCGGCGTGCATGCCGCGGGCGTGGTTATCGCGCCGACCCCACTCACGGAGTGGACGCCGGTCCAGCTCGATCCGAAACATGAGGGCAGACTCATCACGCAGTACGACATGCATGCAATTGAGGATGCGGGACTTTTGAAGTTCGACTTCCTCGGCATCAAGAACCTCGCCATACTCTCGGACGCGGTGGAGCGCGTGCGCGAGACGCGCGACATCTGGATTGATATCGAGAACATCCCCATAGACGACCCAAAGACCTACGCGATGCTCGCACGCGGCGAGACGGAAGGCACCTTCCAGTTAAACGGCTCGGGCATGACCCGGTACCTGAAGGAGCTCCAGCCCACCACCATCCACGACATCAACGCCATGGTTGCCTTGTATCGCCCAGGGCCGATGGAAACCATCCCGCAGTACATCGAGCGCAAGAAGAACCCGCGACTCATTACGTTCATCGACGAGCGCATGAAGGAGTATCTCGATATGTCCTACGGCCTTCTCGTATACCAGGACGACGTGCTCCTCACCGCTATCACGCTCGGCGGCTACTCATGGCTCGAGGCTGACATGCTCCGCAAGGCCATGGGAAAGAAGATTCCGGCTGAGATGGAGGCGCAGAAGGAAAAGCTTCTTAAGGGCTTCAAAGAATACGGCAAACTCACCGACCAGAAAGCAGAGCGCATCTGGAAACTCATTGAGCCGTTCGCGGCATACGGCTTCAACAAGGCGCACGCTGCCTGCTACGGAAAAGTAGCGTACCAGACCGCGTACATGAAGGCGAACTATCCCGTTGAGTACATGGCCGCGCTTCTTACGGCGGACGCCGGAGACACAGAGAGCATAAACATCCTCGTGGCCGAGGCAGAACGCCTCACCATCCCCGTGCTTCCTCCTGACGTGAACGAGTCGGGTGCCGACTTCACGGTTGCGGGCGAGAACAAAGACACCATCCGCTTCGGACTCACCACCATAAAGAACTTCGGCCAAGGCATTTCAGAAAGCATCATTAAGGAACGTACAGAGAACGGGCCCTTTGCGACCCTCTCTGAGTTCCTCTCGCGTGTAGGCTCAAAGAATCTGAACCGAAAGTCGCTCGAATCCCTCATCAAGGCCGGGGCGCTTGATACGTTCGGCGAGCGCGCGCATCTCCTTCACCACATGGAGACACTCCTCACCTTTCATCGCGACGCAACCGCGGCAGCCCCGCAGGATTCCCTGTTCGGCTCATCCTTTGGCGCACCCGTACTCACGCTCCCCCTTGCAACTGTTGAGACTGCGCTTTCAGACAAGCTCGCTTGGGAAAAGGACCTGCTCGGCATATACGTGTCCGGGCACCCGCTCGACGCGCACATCGCAACAACGGCAAAAGCCGGGACGAACATCGCGGAGATAAAAGCGGACCCCAAGGCCGGACTCACGGTTATCCTCCCCGTGCTCGTCGAAGAGTCCCGAACACTCCTTACGAAGAAGGGCGAGAAGATGGCCTTCGTACGTGTCTCGGACAAGTCTGACTCCATTGAGGCTGTTGTGTTCCCGAAGATATTTGCAGAGCATGGCACCCTGCTCACGTCAGGCACCTGCGTCCTCCTTAAGGCAACCGTCTCCACCCGAAACGGCGAGACCTCGCTTTCCATAGAGAACCTGAAGGGTCTGTGATATAAGGAGCGGGCAGCACAAGGAGATACCCGATGACCGAGAAGAGGAGCCCTGAGCAACAGCTCGAGGATGTCCTCTCGGGCATCCGAAAGGACGGGGATCCGCGCATAGCGGAAGCCCTTGAGCTCATACGAAAACTTGTCGAACAGAGCGCTATACGACAAGCTCGCATTGTTCTTGAAGTCCACAATCGCACCAAACACGGGAAGAGGTGAACTATGGGCAACCGCCCCGTCAAAGGCCTGAAAGAGCTTCAGGTGCAGACAAAGAAACATATCCCTGCGCACCCCGCAGGGTCCTCGCTCCAGCAAGGGTCCAACGGTCCCCAGCATCCAGGCGCAGGGCACGTGCCCTACGGGGGCCAACACAATTAGACGGCAGCCTACCCACGGCCGCCGACAGGCCGCCGTTTTTCTTTTCATGTTATCCTCCTTTCATATGGCATCCCTCGAAGACAAGCGCCACACGCTGGCCCACCTATTAGCTGCAGCCGTGCTCGAGCTCTACCCAGACGCAAAGCGGACCATCGGCCCAGCGATTGATGACGGGTTCTATTTCGACTTCGAGTTCCCAACCAAGAAACCCGCCGAGAGCGACTTCGAGCGCATCGAAGAGACGATGCGTGACATCCTCCCTACCTGGAGCCAGTTCACCCGCTCCGAGCTCACCGCCGACGAGGCGAAGGCCGCGTATCCCGGAAACCCCTACAAGCATGAGCTCATCGACGAGTTCACCAAGGACGGCGAGACGGTCTCATTCTATAAGTCCGGCACGTACTCGGATCTCTGCCGCGGCGGGCATGCCGCGAACCCTGCGCAGGAGATAGCACCAGACTCGTTCGTGCTCTCCCGCATCGCGGGCGCGTACTGGCGCGGGGACGAGAAGAATACGATGCTCACCCGCATCTACGGCCTCGCCTTCGAGACAAAGGAGGAGCTTGCTGCATACAAGGAACAGCAGGAAGAGGCGAAGAAGCGCGACCATCGCGAGATCGGAGAGCGACTCGACCTCTTCCATTTCGACGAGTCCATTGGCAAAGGACTTCCGATATGGCTGCCCAAGGGAAATATCATAAAAGAAGAGCTGGAGAACTGGGCGAAGGAAACGGAGCGCACATGGGAGTACCAGCGGATAACGACGCCGATCATAACCAAGGAAGATCTCTTCTACACGTCCGGCCATCTCCCGCTCTATAAGGAGAGTATGTATGCGCCGATCCAGATCGAGGACGACAACTACTACATTAAACCGATGAACTGCCCGTTCCATCACCGAGCATTTGCGGCACGCCCGAAGAGTTATCGCGACCTCCCAGTTCGTTTCGCTGAATACGGCTGGTGCCATCGCTACGAGGACTCAGGCAGCCTGTTTGGGCTCATGCGCGTGCGCGGAATGCAGATAAATGACGCGCACATCTATATTCAACAGGAGAACGCTGTGCAG
>CAZNDC010000050.1:0-4893 GCA_964571755.1 uncultured Candidatus Saccharibacteria bacterium | reverse complement strand
TATTAGGGAGTTATGATCACGCGTGTAGCCGTCGCTCTCGTCCTCGTACTGCTCGTCGGGTATGGTGCCACGCGAGCATGGCCGCTCCTTGCGGGCCCCACCCTCACCTTCGCCTCACCAGCTAATTACGAGGCTCTTCTGGAGGGACGTGTCCTCATTGAGGGCGTGGCCCGCCACACGGAGAACCTCTGGCTCAATGGGGCTCCCCTCCTTATAGACGAGGCCGGCAACTTCTCTACCTCGCTCGTGCTTCCTCAGGGAGGCGCTATACTATCTCTAACTGCGACCGACCGGTTCGGCAACGAGATAACCGAACGTCGCACCGTATTTGTTCCCTAATTCGAACCCTTATGCCCGCAAAGAAACCCGCCAAAAAGGCTCCCAAGGCAGCGCCTGCAGCCGAGACAGATTCCGTAAGCTCTGCAGACAGCAAGCAGCGCTCTATCGACCTTGCAATCAAGGAGATTCAGACCAAGTTCGGGGATGAGGCCATCATGACCTACGGCAGCGGCAAGGTAGCTGCTATCGAATCCATATCGACCGGCTCCCTCGGACTTGATGCTGCGCTCGGTATCGGGGGTCTCCCCCGCGGCCGCATCATCGAGATATTTGGCCCGGAGTCTTCGGGAAAGACGACGCTTGCGCTCCATGTTATCGCAGAAGCACAGAAGAAAGGCGGCATCTGCGCCTTCGTAGATGCGGAGCACGCACTCGACCCAGAGTACGCGCGTAAGATTGGTGTAAAGCTCCCTGAGCTCCTCATCTCTCAGCCAGATACTGGCGAACAAGCACTCGAGATCGTGGAGTCGCTCGTACGCGCTAACTCAATCGACGTCATCGTCGTTGACTCAGTCGCTGCGGTCACACCGAAAGACGAGATTGAGGGCGATATGGGATCGGCTCAAATGGGTAAGCAGGCACGTCTCATGTCCCAGGCGCTCCGAAAGCTTACAGCCATAACCGCCAAGAGCAACACCATCATCATATTCATCAACCAGATCCGCATGCAGATTGGTGTGATGTTCGGGAACCCCGAGACCACCACCGGCGGCAAGGCCCTTAAGTTCTACACCTCGGTCCGCCTTGATATCCGTCGTATCGCTCAAATCAAGAAGGGAGAAGAGATCGTCGGCGGTCGCGTACGCGTCAAAGTTGTGAAAAACAAAGTGGCTGCACCATTCAAGACCACTGAGTTTGATCTCCTCTATAACGAAGGCATCAGTCGTGAAGGCGAGATAATCGCACTCGGCGAGAAGTTCGATATTGTCCAGAAATCAGGCTCAAGCTACAAGTTCGGCGATGTCGCGCTTGCCCGTGGATACGACGCAACGCGCACGTTCCTTCGCGAGAACAAACCCGTAGCAAACGACATCCTGAAGCTCATCAGGCAGCGCCTACAAGCTGAGTAACAAAAGACCCGGGACAATCCCGGGTCTTTTGTTATACGAAGCGTGCTGTTCTCGAGAGCAACCTCCCTAGACTCCGACCGAGCCAAATCACGGCACCGAGAGCAAGGACGGAGAAGAGCTGAACGGCAAGGTCCGTGTGCATGAAGGCACTTGCAAAGAAGCGAGCGATCGCCGGAACGTTAAAGAGAGATGGCATGTTCGCAAACACCTGCGCGACCCACACTTCCCTACCGAGCGCCCACAGCGCAAGAACGAGAAGCAGCGCGGAAGCCGCCATCATCGGCATGTTTTTTCGCAGCGCGTGAATAGTGTACACACGCTGCATAACTGTATGGGAAATCTTTGAATTAGTTGTCATGGGTTATGGTTCGGGAATTCTCTTCAAGCGCATCTCGTAATAACTTCTTTGCCCGGTGCACTCGCGTCTTCACGGCAGGGACAGTACTCTCCTCGAGCACAGCGATCTCTTCCTGGGTCTTCCCTTCAAGAAACTGGAGCGTGAGGACTCGGGCTGCCTGCTCCGGAAGCTTGGCGAGCGCCATAAGTACTTCGTCCCTGATGCCGAGATCGTCGAGGAACGTTCCCTCCTCAGACAGACGCTCATACGCTTCGGGATCAAGAAGTGCGGTCCGGCCACGATGCTTCACGAGCTTCTGGTACCGCGTGAACGCAAGCCGGGTCAGGATCGCATAGGCCCAGGAAGAGAACGAAGCGCCCTCCTGCGGCTGGTACCGGTCCGCATAGATGTAGATACGAGTGAACGCATCCTGCACCACTTCCTCAGCATCCTCCTTCGAGTGGAGGATGGGGCGCACCTTCCTTAGGAAGGCCTCCTCGTAGCGGTACACGAGGAGCGCGAAGAGCGCCGGGTCCTCCTGCATAGCACGAAGCACCTCTTCGTCAGGGGTATCCTTGTAGGACTCAAGCTGAGAATTTACTTCCCGCATCGTGTCCTGTATCATACCCCGTAACCTGCGTTCCCGGGCATTTTCTATAACTTCTCCCAAACCCTAACGGTTACACGAGTATGGCAATCCTCTCATACAACGAAATAGTCCAGAAGAAAGTCATCGAATACAACGGCGACCCGTACGAGGTCCTCTCGTCGCATGTCTTTCGTATGCAGCAAAGAAAGCCGGTCAATCAGACCAAACTCCGCCACCTGGTCTCAGGCAAAGTGCTTGAGATCTCCTTCCATCAGAACGAGAACGTTCCTGAGGCGGACATCGGCAAGATGCAGGCAACGTATCTCTACACGAACCGAGGCGAGTCCTGGTTCGCGGAAGTGGGCAATGCCAAAAACCGCTTCGCCTTCCCTGAGGACGCAGTGCACGAGAAGGTGCAGTGGCTCATCCAGAACGCTCCGGTGGAGGTCCTCCTCTATAACGACAACCCGATGACCGTCGCCATTCCTATCAAGGTAGAGCTCCGGGTCAAGGAAGCTCCCCCGGCAGTACGAGGGGACACCGCAACCGGCGGAGACAAGAAGGTACTGCTCGAGAGCGGTGCTTCCATAACGACTCCCCTCTTCATTAACGAGGGGGATCTTCTACGTATTAATACGGACACTGGCGAGTACGTCGAACGCGTCGAGAAGGCGTAACCTCGTTTAAAAGCAAAAGACCCTCCATGTATGGAGGGTCTTTTGCTTTCGTGCGTCTCGTTACGCAGCGAGGTACGGGAGAAGCGCCATGTAGCGCGCGCGCTTGATAGCGAGTGCGATCTCGCGCTGCTTGTCCGCTGGGACACGGCTACGCTTCTTCGCAACGATCTTCGCGTGCGGCGTCATGAATTGCTTCAGGTACGCAACGTCCTTGTAGTCTACGAACTTCTTATGCTCTATCTCCTCACGTTCTGATTGATGTGCCATGGTTGTCTATTTAAAACGGAATATCTTCCGGGTTGATCTCTTCATCCGGGTACTGGATGTCTGCACCGTTGTCAGGCGACGACTGCTGCGGCTGCGCGTTGTCTGACGCATGAGCTGCAGGAGCAGTGTATCCGCCACTCTTCCCTTCGCCTCCTGCCTGAGGGCCGAACTGGAAGTTGTCTACGACGATCTCTGTTCGGTACTGCTTCACGCCCTCCTTGTCCCACGAGCGGGTCTGAATGCGTCCCTCGACGTATACCGGACGACCTTTCTTGAGGTACTGGCCCATGACCTCCGCCGTGCGTCCGAAGGCGACGATGTTGTGGAACTCGCTCTGCTCGGTCTGAGCGCCTTCCTTGTTCTTAAAAGAACGGTTGGTTGCGAGACCGAACGTCGCTACCTGCTGTCCCGAAGGAAGCGCGCGGATCTCAGGATCGCGAGTAAGGTTTCCGTAGAGGAGTACTTTGTTGAGATACATATTCCTCAGTGTACACCCTAGACGCCCGCCTCCTTGAGCGCAGCATCGAGCTGCACATCAGAAACGTCGCCACCAGCCTCAAGCGGGGTCTCTGGCATGTTCGCGTAGAACTCGTGCATCTCGGCAGCGTGCTTTGCAGCGTCCTTCGTAGTGCGAAGATCGAGGAAGCGGATAACGCGCGCGTCAGCCTTCACCGTCTCAAGGAGTGCATCGTGCCCAGCGCCTGCTGCCTCGTACGCTACCCAGCAGAAGTATGCTGAATCGAAGTCACGGCGGCCTGCATGCTCGCTGCGGGAGATGGTGTATGCGAGCGGAATCTTCTGAGGCTCACCCTCAGCAACCAGGGAACCTGCGGACACAGCAGCCTCGCGAAGAGCCTGGTAGGTCTTCTTCGCCTCTTCCTGAGGAAGCTCAGGGTCGATGTGGAATGCGAGCTCGTACACGCGGGTCTCCGCGTGATTTAGGTCCTCCGCAACCTCGCCCACTGCTTCAATATCGTTCTTAGCCATAGTGGCCGTATCCTACCACGCTTGTTTTAGCGCGGCAAATGGCGGTTTAGCGGTCTTCCAGGCGAAATAGGCGCATCGCGTTCGCGAGCACGGTTGCCCTGACACTCTCTTCATCTTCGCCCCGGATACCGGCAATTGCGGCAATGACGTCCCTCGCAGCCAGCGGGTCGTTCCGAGTCCCCCGGCGAGAAGCAGGGGCGATATAGGGCGCATCAGTCTCGGAAAGAATACTTGTGAGCGGAGCGTACCTGACCACGTCGTCATAATCACGGGCAAAGGTGAGCACTGCGGTAAAAGAGAGCGTGAATCCGAGTTCGAGAAGCACCTTCGCTTCGTCCACGCCCCCTACAAAGAAGTGAATGTCTCCACGAAGCTTGTCTCCGTGCACTCGACTATATGACTGCAGAATGCTGATAAGGTCTTGGTACGCATCCATCGTGCCTTTGGTGGGCCGTGAGTGGATCATAAGCGGCTTGTCGGTCTCAAGCGCAAGCTCAACATGCTGCTCGAACACGCTTCGTTGATGAGCCTTCGCGCCTTCGGGGTCTGTGGGGCGGTAGTTATCAAGCCCGCACTCCCCTATCGCAACTACCTTCGGGTCTTTTGCGAGTATACGGAACGCATCCA
>CAZNDC010000049.1:0-4989 GCA_964571755.1 uncultured Candidatus Saccharibacteria bacterium | reverse complement strand
CGCGAGCATTCTACGCTCTGCCTTCGTTACGCTATGCACTTTGGTCTCAGGGTTGATAACAGGAACAAGGGAGAGGAGGATGTCGCTCGTGCCGATCGGCGCAATATCCTTGAACACATTCCTGAGTAGCTTGTTCTTGTTATCATCAAAGATACTGCTCAAGTGCTTGTCGAGTATTCCGAGGTCCATACCAGGATAGGTATCGATGCTCGCCGTAACCAACTCTTCATGGAGGAGATCTGCTACCTGGCCAGCGCTGTTGAGAATGAGCGGGCCTGAGATGCCGAAGTGGGTGAGCAGTACGTTCCCCGCCTTCGAGAACTTACGCTTCCCGTCTGCGAAGAACGTTATCTTTACATCCTTAAGCGTGATGCCCGAGAGCTTCCTCGACCATGCCTCTTTGGTCTTGAGCGGTACGATAGTTGGTGTTGGGTCGGTTACAGTGTGGCCGAGCTTTCGGAGCCAGCCGAAGCCGTCTCCCGTGGAGCCCGTCTCCGGGTGCGAGACGCCGCCCGTCGCAAGCACGTAGGCGTGCGCAGAGAGCGTCTCTCCTCCAGCCGTTACACTAGCTATCTTGTTCTTTATGGTCTGAATCGCCGTTACCGGCTTCCCGAGCCGCACCTCTACCTTTCCCTCTTTCATATAGGCTTCGAGAAGCGCGCGGACATCGTCTGCTTTTTCAGTCTCCGGGAACGCACGCTTGCTCGCTTCTACTTTGAGCGGGAGCCCTCTCGATTCGAAGAACGAGAACGTATCGCTCACGCCGAACTTTGAGAATGGAGAATGCAGGAACGAATCAGCAGTTCCATACTTCTTAAGAAGCGTCGCCGTATCGAGCTCCGCATTCGTTATATTGCAGCGCCCACCACCCGAGATCTTGAGCTTCTCGCCGAGTTTCCGGTTCTTCTCGAGGAGGAGCACCTTCTTGCCGCGCGAGGCAGCACGGCCCGCGGCCATCATTCCGGACGCACCGCCGCCCATAACGATGACGTCAAAGGATGGTTGGGTTTCTTTCATGATGCAGGGATGGGGATGAAGCGAGACTGCGGAGTTCCGTCTGGCCACTCGACCGGCTCAAGGAATTCGGCTATGTCTCGGCACTTCACGACCCCGTACGTTAAGGACACGTATACCACGAGCTGGTTCCCGCTCCTATCATTCGTAGAATCGTCTGCTGCATGAAGCACGAGATACCTGCCTCCTTTGAAGTGCTCATATACGCGCCCAATCTGTATCTCGTGAGTCATGCTAGTGCTTAGGGAGATACGTCTCGAAATAGACCGCATGACAGGTGTAGCCGCCCGGGTTCTTCTGCAGATAGTCCTGATGGTAATCCTCTGCTTTATAAAAGACCGTGAACGGCTCGAGCGTCGTCACGACCGGATCCTTCCAGCGTCCTGACGCGTTTACGAGAGCAATGAAGTCTTCCGCTTCCTTCTTCTCCTGCTCGTCCTGATAGAAGATCGCCGAGCGGTATGAGGTACCGCGGTCGTTGCCTTGCTGATTCAGGGTTGTCGGATTATGGACACAAAAGAAGAAGTCGAGCATCTCCCTGAAAGACGTCTTCTGAGTGTCATACGTTATCTCAAGCGCTTCGGCGTGCCCCGGATGACTCTCGTACGTCGGGTTATCGTTCTCGCCTCCGGTGTACCCGGCTTCGGTTGCTATTACGCCAGGACGATCACGGAACAAGTCCTCAAGACCCCAGAAACATCCGCCCGCGAGTATCGCTTTCTTGACCATGCACTCAAGTATACCGAATCATCAAAGACGACTACCAGATCTGCTCTCTTGTCTCTACTTCATTTTCTGCACGCCATGCGGGATTCGTAAGGAGAAGTATGCGCATTTTCCCCCTGTAGTAGATACGCGTGCCGGGCTCAATCGAGATTAAGTCCCCCTTGCTAACCGCTATCTCCTTATCATCAAGGAAGAAGCTTCCTCCTCCGTCGAGGATGACGTAGTGAAAGGTAGATGCCTTGTCATAGAACTCCTGATTATGCCCGGTCTCAGTCTCTGCTATAACCAAACCGAAGTCCTTAAGATCCGGATACACCTCGAGATGTATACCGAATTTCTCCTCTCTGGAGACGTCCTGTGCATGAGTGTGCGTATAAGCCATAGGGTTATCAGTAGGTTACCGGTTAATTCCTTTCGCTAAATATAGTAACAAAGGTTCTGGCCAGTTAGCCTGAAACTAAGACGACATCTGAGACAATTGTTTATAGACTCTCTGTAATCCTTTCTTGCAGAGCAGCAAGTAGTTCAGGGAACTCTAATTTGACATGGTTCCCATGCCCGAAGTGTCCCTGGTCAATATACTCATAATATTGAGTGCCAAGGTTTTCATGGATATGACGCGCCTCTTCGAGGGGAATGAACGGGTCATCAGTCGAGGCGAATTGAATAATCCAACTCTGGTTTTTCTTGATAGCTTCCCAATTCCAAGGGTCATCATAATAGTGGCTCTCCTTCTCGCTTTCGTATCCTAAATCGGTATAACATGCACCCACGAGAACCGAGCCGAGAATCTTGTTTGTTTCGGCATACCGCATAGCCGCAAGGGCACCAGATGAATGCCCAATCAGAATAGTATCTTCATTTGCACCAAGCTCTTTGAGAAACGGGAGCCAGTATTCCCTTCGAGCGAGTTCAGGATCCGGAAACTGCGTATTAATAACTTCAATCCCGAGCTTCGGAAGTTCTCGCTCCAGATACGGAAGCCAGTTATCTTCTGGCGACCCGCCGCCGTTACCGGGGATCAGAATGGCTTTCATAATGAAAGTGTAGCAGGTAGTGGGAAGCGTGAGAGCTCCTTACATACTCCGCCGACCTGGCTTCAGAAGCTTCGTTAAAAGCTTGAAAAGCTCGAGCCCCTCTTCTCGCGTAACGTGCATTTCGGTGTCCGAATCCGGACCTGCTATGTAAAGAAGGATACCTGGGACTCCGTGTATCGGCTCTTCACTCACGCGTACGTAGATATCGTTCCCCTTCTCGTTCCTGAATCGGTTTGATACAACCCTGCTTATCGCCATGCAGGCATTGTAGCGCAGCTGACAATCGAGGACGATAGGGCCAGTACATGATGTAAGATTTACGTATGACTGCGAAAGCAACTTCTGGCGGCACAGCGCATACCCTGCCGTTGGATATACGGAAGACTCTCTCTTCCAACAAGACGATATTAGCTGTCTGGGAGGATCTTACGCCCCTAGCTCGCAATGAGTGAATTTGCTGGGTTATCTCCGTTAAGAAGAAGGAGACGCGCGCGAGCCACGTTAAAGGACTAGTTAGTCGACTTAAGGAAGGAGAACGCAGACCCTGCTGCTGGATTGGGTGTATTCATCGCAAGGATAAGACGGTGAGTTCTTCTGTTGCGGCAATACTCGCTCGGCAATCTAAGAAATCATAGATGACCTTCTATCTCTTAATTCAGAATTACAAAAGCAAGGCAGACTAGCCCGAATAATGCTGCCCATACGACCGCCGCCGCAGCCAAGTCCTTGCTTCGCCCGATTGCTTCATCATGCTCAGGATGAATCTTTGTAAGAGCTATTTCGATAGCTGAATTCTGGAGCTCTGCAACCATCACAAAGAACCAGCAGAATACGAGCAACAATACTTCATTCGCAGAAAGGTCGAATAGGAAATAAACGATTGGTACGCCTACGACAGCAAGGGCGGTCTCGATACGGATTGCATCGTCATGAATAAAGGCGTACTTCAATCCTCGGAAGGGGTGCGATAGACGCGTAATCCAATACTTCATAGAAATAGTATATATCTCGCCAGGTATCTGGGACGATGGTGGGATTCTTATGCCAAGCGATCTATATCCGCTCGAATGATTTGTGCTGCTTCATCAGCACTCAATTCGCCGGTGTTTAGAATCTTGCCCAGATCGTACCTGTTTTCTTCCCACTTCCTGAAACTTGCTTCCATCTTTGCAGCATCTACATGCTTTGGTCTGTCTATGATTCGCTCACGCAATGTTGCTGTATTAGCCTCAAGTTGATACATGAGAAAGGGTATGTTGTTATCTCTTGCGAGCTTAATGTAGGGTTCTACAAACTCTTTCTGCCAGAACGCCTGAGGGAGGAGGAGGCTAATACCCTGCTTTATATACTCTTCGCACATGGCAAACATGACCGCTGCCGTCATCGCATTATCTTCCGGATTACTTTCGAAGTCCGAGACGAAATTCTTTATGTGAGCTGTGTTCACTAATGCAGTTCGCTTCAACTCCGCATGTAGAATATCTCCAATAGTGGTCTTGCCTGAGCCCATCGGCCCTTCGATGATAAGTAGAAACTGCTTCATTACCGCAAGTGTATCAAATATTGTTGGGTGTCCGGGACAATATCGGAACCTTCCTAAGTCTCTAACGTCAGTCTAAGCGTTTGATTCCCTGGCTCTACAAAGCCCATGGCCTCGAATAGACCCCTCGCCTCAACACGCTCAGGGCGCGTCGTGAGAGTAATGCTCGTACAACCCTCCTCTTTCGCTACGTCTATAACCATACCGAGTATCTTCCGCCCCAACCCTTGTCCTCGGTATTCTTCGAGCACAACCAGGTCTTCGAGATACCCCATGCTGAATGTGGTCTTGCAGAGTATGAAGAGCTGAGCGAATCCAACGAGATGATCCTGATCGAACGCGCCTACGCAACGAACATTCGGTTGCGTTGTCAGATTGAGTTCGCGCCTTCTACCTGAAAGCTGGAACAGAAGCGCTTCCAGGTTTTCTCTGTGTTTCTCTGATATATCGAATGTGCGGACTTCCATGTATGAAGACTAGCACTTGTTGCTAGGTGTCTACGTCGACGCAAAAACTTTTAAGAAGCGGGCTGTCCACAGAGAGACAGTATTTTATTAGCAATCTGCCCAGAAGACTCATTTGTTGTGTCAAATGTCACGGTATTCTCCGGAATGTAATACGGTTTCTTGAGCCTATCCAGATACTCTTCCTCTGACTTTACCGAGTCTCCCT
>CAZNDC010000048.1:0-5010 GCA_964571755.1 uncultured Candidatus Saccharibacteria bacterium | reverse complement strand
GGTCTGCGGATTCCTATCTCATAGTCCTCCTAGTATAAACCGCTCCTGAGATCTGGCACGAGGGACCAGATATCCTCGTGTATAGCCTCTCGCGAGCGCAATGTGCCCTCAGCGCCGACGCACGAAATGACGCTCCACGACGCGTCCTTAGAAAGGAGCTCAGCGCTCGCACGACTGCGCTCAAGATACTGCACGTCTTGCTCTACCATGTCCCTCTCACCCTCTGAAAGTCCTCCATTCTTAACCGCCCGCTTTTCCGATAAGAGCTCTGCACTTATCGCGACAGGCACATCAAGATAGACGACACGGTCCGGGCGAGGAATCCCAAGAATCCCGTATTCCACCGCATCGAGCCATGCAAGGAATTCTTTCCGTTCAGTAGAATCCTCTATCTTCCCTCCTTGATGTATCTGATTCGAACTCGCATATCGGTCTGCAATAACGGATACGCCGCTCTCGAGGAGGCCGCGTATCTTTGATGCAGACTCAAAACGATCCAAGGCATAGAGGCTTGATGCTATCTTCGGATCGAGATTCAAGAAGTCTCCATGCTTGCCGGCGAGGCACTCCCCAATCAAGGTCCCGAACACACTCCGGTCGTATGCCGGGAAGTCGATTTGCTCTGTAGCGATTCCCTCGCGAACGAGGCGCTCCGCAAGAAGCTTGGATTGCGTTGCTTTTCCGGAGCCGTCGTTGCCGTCGAGCACTATGAACAGGCCCTTTTTCATGACCCTAGTATACTAGGCCCATGGAACGAGCCTACCTCGACGCGCTCAAGCAGATTATGGAGCACGGGAACGACCGTATCGACCGGACCGGTGTTGGGACCCGGGCACTCTTCGGTCTCCAGCTCAGATTCAAAATGAGTGACGGCTTCCCCGCCCTCACAACTAAGAAGCTCGCTTTCAAAGCCGTGAAGAGCGAACTCCTATGGTTCCTTGAAGGGTCGGGGGACGAGAACCGTCTTAAGGAGCTCAACGAATCCGAACGGACCATCTGGAGCGCGAATGCAAATGCCGACTACTGGACACCTAAGGCGAAATTCCCCGGAGACCTGGGTCGCGTCTACGGAGTACAGTGGCGTAAATGGATGAAGCCGGACGGCACGACCGTGGACCAGGTTGCGGATCTGATCGAAAACCTTAAGAAGGACCCGTATAGCCGCCGCCTCATCCTTACCGCATGGAACCCTGGCGAGCTTGAGCAGATGGCGCTCCCTCCCTGCCATATGTTCTGCCAGTTCTTCGTCGCGGACGGGAAGCTCTCGCTCTTGATGCACCAACGCTCCTGCGACATGTTCCTCGGCGTCCCCTTTAATATTGCTTCCTATTCCTTGCTCCTTCATATGGTTGCGCAGGCGACCGGGCTCGAGGCTGACGAGTTTATCCATTCGCTCGGCGACGCACATATCTATCACACGCACTACGATGCCGTAAACGAGCAGCTCGCTCGTGAGCCATTCCCTTTCCCGAAGCTCTGGCTTAATCCGGAGGTGAAAAGCATCGATGGCTTTTCTATGGACGACATCAAGCTCGAGGGCTACGAGTCGCACCCTTCGATAAAAGCAGAGATGGCCGTATAATCCCTTAACTATGGCACTCTCAGACCGACGTATCCTCGAGGAGATGAAGAAGGGCTCTATTGTTATCTCGCCCTTTACAGACGAGCAGCTCGCGACCTCAAGCTATGACGTGACGCTTGGCGAGTGGTTCTTCCGCGAGCAGCCAACTAAGTACAACCACAGCCTCTACAACATCTGGAGCCAGGAGCACATGGAGCATGTGTGGGGCGCCGACAAAGTGGAGCGTGCGGTATTCGCTAAAGAGGCATTTAAGAAATACAGTTTCGAGTGGGATGGCATCCGTCCTGACGACAAGGTGATTGTGCTGCGTCCTGGCGAGACCATCCTCGCGCACACCAACGAGTTCATCGGCGGCAAGGATCACATCACCACTATGATGAAGGCTCGTTCCTACATGGGCCGCAACTTCATCGAAGTCTGTAAGTGCGCAGGCTGGGGCGACGTTGGGTATGTGAACCGTTGGACCATGGAGATCACGAACAACTCCAAGAACTACATCATCCCGCTCGTCGTAGGACGCCGCATCGCACAGATCATCTTCTTTGAGACCGGACCAATCCTCGAGCGCGATTACACCAAGTCAGGTAAGTACGCGAAGTCCACGAACCTGAGCGAGCTCAAGAAGCTCTGGAAGCCAGAATCAATGCTGCCCCAGCTCTACAACGACAAAGACATACGCAAGGTCCAGACATGGCACAAGAAAACCAAGAAAGGATAAGCATCGTCGTTGCCCTTGGCAGGGACGGCGCGAACAACCGCGCTATCGGCAAAGACAACGAGCTTCTCTGGCATATCCCTGAGGACTTGAAGCGCTTCAAGGAACTTACCCTCGGGCATCCCGTTATCATGGGCAGGAAGACCTGGGAGTCTATCCCCGAGAAACATCGTCCGTTCCCGGGCCGCACAAATATCGTCGTAACGCGTAACGAGACGTACGAGGCGCCGGGCGCTATCGTCGTCCATTCGCTCGGCGACGCGCTCAGGGAAGCCAGGAAATCTCCGGGAGCAGACGAGATACATATAGGTGGAGGCACTGAGCTCTATCGTGAAGCGTTGCCGCTCGTCTCACGCCTCTACCTCACACTCATTGACGACGAGAAAGAGAGCGACACGTTCTTCCCTCCGTACGAAGACACGTTTACGAAAATACTTTCAGAAGAAGAGCGAGACTGGGACGGGATTCCCTATCGTTGGGTGACGCTCGAGAGAGTATAAGAAAAAGCCCCGGACACGTTTTGTGCCGGGGCTTGATGGTTCAGGCGGCTTTGGACTGGAATTGCCGCACATACGGCAAGGCCTCGAACCAGCCGCGCACGGGCATGATCTCGGGATCGACGCTCGTCGGGCGCACGGCATCACATCCGACCTCGCCTTCTTCAGGCAAGAAGTGAACGAGACGCAAGCCGTTCTGGCTCCTGAGCGGAAGAAGCTGCTCGATCTCGTTATCGACGACGACGTCGCAGCACTTCTGGTAGATTTCCTTGGGCTCGTTGCCGCGCGTGAGGATCTTCTCGCACGACGGGAACTTGTGCCTGTGCAGCCACTCGTTCAGGTGCGTTTCCTGAAGGCGTTTGGCGTCAGAGACGATGGCGATAGACCAGCCATGAGCAGCCAGAATTTGGGCCGCCCGCACCACGCCTTTGACCGGCCTGGCGCACCGGAAGAAGTCGTGTCGGTCTTCGAAGAAGCGACGCTTGGCTTCCTCGTAGTGCTCAGGCAGGAACTCCGCCCGCCCAAGTTCTGTCAGCAGGGCGAACTCCTTACCAACAGTCTCCTTTCCTGCGAACGCCGCAGGCGAGATGGACAGCCCGGAGATTTCGCGCGAAAGCGCGAGGAGCGCTGCTGGCGTATCGATGACAACGCCATTCAAATCAAGACAAAGCCTGGATGTCATGTGATGACTAACCCCTCCAAAGGTACTTGTGCGGATTGCACCCGTTGAACCTACACCACGCACCGTCTTCATGCAAAGAAACAGGCCGCTTTCGCGGCCTGTTTCTTCATCGTTCGAACGTCTTACTTCCCGACGGTAACGCCCATGCTTCGAGCGGTTCCTTCAACCATGCGCTCTGCTGCCTCGATCGAAGCTGCGTTGAGGTCAGGCATCTTAGTCTCTGCGATCTGGCGGACCTGATCCTTGGAGAGGTTCCCTACCTTTGAAAGAGGGGTCTTGCCTGAACCCTTATCAATACCGAGCGCCTTTAGAATGAGGCGAGGCATCGGGGACACCTTGAGGATGAACGTGAAGGTGCGATCGTCATAGACGGTCATCTCCACAGGGATGATGACTCCCATCTGGTCGCGGGTCTGCTCGTTGAACTTGTTGACGAAGTCTCCGATGTTAACGCCCGCAGGACCGAGTACGGTACCAACAGGAGGAGCCGGGGTGGCCTTGCCGCCCGGAATCTGGAGCTTGATCTTTTTAATTGCCTTTGCCATATGAATTCGTTTAGAGACTCTACGTTATAGCTTCCTTATCTGCAAGAAATCGAGCTCAACCGGGGTCTCGCGGCCGAACATAGCCACCATGACCTTGACCTTGCCGCGCTCCTCGTCAATCTCGCCCACCTTGCCCTCGAGATCCTTGAACGGACCGTCAACGATGACGACAGGGTCGTCCTTCACGAGATCGATGCGGTGCTTCGGTATTTCAGCATCCATACGCTTCATGAGCGTGCTCACCTCGGAATCCTCCATAGGAACCGGCGTAGTGCCCGACCCGACGAAGCCGGTTACGCGCGGCGTGTTGCGAACAACGAACCAGGAGTCCTCGTCCACGATCATGCGGACGAGAATGTAGCCCGGGTAGATCTTCTCCTCCTCAACGATACGCTTCCCTCCCTTCACGCGAATCTTCTTCTCCGTTGGGACAACCACCTCGAAGATCTTATTCTCCATGCCCAGGGATTCAATGCGCTGCTTCAGGTTACGCTCTACGGCATTCTCATACCCGGCATAGGTATGGATGGTGTACCAGCGAGGCGTGAGGTCCTGCGCATCGTCTGAGAAGTGGGGTGCGGTCTTTGTATCCATGGAGATAGAAGTGGGAAGATTAATAGCCCGAAATGAGACGATTCACCACGCCCGCGAACACGTAGTCGAGACCTGAGATATAGAGCGCTACGATCGCTGAGATGAGGAGGATGAGCCCCGTGTGGATAATCGCCTGGTTGCGGTCTGGCCATACGACATGCGTAAGCTCGCCACGCACGTTCTTGAGATAGGTGAAGAGTGATTTCATGCAGTTTCCAAATAAAAAAGCCCCGCGGGCCTTATATATCCACAGCATACTGCGGCCTGGATGCTGTGTCAAACAAAACGAGCCCCGCTCATGCGGGGCTCGTTTCCCTGAGATTCGATACTAGCGAATCTCGTACGTCACCATAACGGTAACGTTCGTCTCGTTCTCGCCGGTTGGGAGCGATGGC
>CAZNDC010000047.1:0-5096 GCA_964571755.1 uncultured Candidatus Saccharibacteria bacterium | reverse complement strand
AAGTCGACCTTCGAGCAGCTCCCGACCGCACGCCGCGTGCTTCCGCTTTCAGTCGAGGCGCTCGCGCACCTCGTATCGGACATTCAGCCGGTGAAAGGAAAGTGGAGCGAGTCGAAGGCGATCGAGGCGCCATCCGCGTATGAGGTAGAGCCGTCGGCAGATGAGATCCTCGGCATCCTCGTGCCGAAGCTCGTCGCGGTCTCGCTCTATCACATGCTGCTTGAGTCGAAGGCGTCAGAGCATTCGGCTCGCATGGTTGCTATGAAGAATGCGTCGGACAAGTCGAAGGATGTAGTGCGTGACCTGACCCGCGTCTTTAACAAGGTGCGCCAGGCAGCGATCACCCGAGAGGTCTCGGAGATCGTGGGAGGCCGTGAGGCATTATCAGCGTAGGTTTACGTACTGGGCGAAACAATTTATAACCAAAGCATTATGAACACAGGAACAATCACAGAGGTAATCGGGCCAATCGTAGATGTGCATTTCGAGACAGATCGCCCAGCGATCCAGGACGCACTCGTTATCGAGGCGAATGATATGCACGGCAAGATCACGCTTGAGGTAGCTTCGCACCTCGGGCTCGACCGCGTGCGTGCTATCTCCATGAACGAGACCGCTGGTCTCGCGCGTGGCGAGAAGGCAGCCGCTACCGGCGCCGCCATCTCCGTTCCTGTGGGAACTGCTGCACTTGGACGCCTCTTCAACGTGCTTGGAGATCCCATCGACGGCAAAGGCGCTATGGACAAGGACGTGACTCGCCTCCCGATCCATCGCATGCCGCCATCGTTCGATGAGCAGACGACGAAGGCTGAGATCTTCGAGACCGGCATCAAGGCAATCGACCTCATGATCCCGTTCATCAAGGGAGGAAAGGTGGGTCTCTTCGGAGGAGCGGGTGTGGGCAAGACCGTCACCATCCAGGAGCTCATCCGTAACGTGGCGCAGGAGCACGGCGGCTACTCCGTGTTCGCGGGTGTGGGAGAGCGCGTGCGCGAGGGTAACGATCTCTATCACGAGATGGAGGAGTCGGGCGTGCTCGACAAGACTGCGCTTGTGTTCGGCCAGATGAACGAGGTACCAGGAGCGCGTGCTCGCGTCGCTCTTACTGGCCTCACGCAGGCTGAGTACTTCCGAGACGAGGGAGGAAAGGACGTCCTCTTCTTCATGGACAACGTATTCCGCTTCATTCAGGCAGGCTCCGAGGTGTCCTCGCTCCTTGGCCGTGTGCCTTCGGCCGTGGGGTACCAGCCAACGCTTGCTGAGGAGATGGGCAAGCTCCAGGAGCGCATTACCTCGACCAAGAAGGGATCTATCACCTCCATTCAGGCGGTGTACGTGCCGGCTGATGACTTCACTGACCCAGCTCCAGCAACGACCTTCGCGCACCTCGATGGTACGGTGGTACTCTCGCGTCAGCTCGCTAGCTTGGGTATTTACCCAGCGATCGATCCGCTCGCATCGACCTCGATTGCGCTCTCGCCTGAAATCGTCGGCGAAGAGCACTACAAGGTTGCGAACCAGGTTAAACAGGTGCTCCAGCGCTACAAGGATCTCCAGGACATCATTGCGATTCTCGGTATCGAGGAGCTCTCAGACGAGGACCGCCTTACGGTTGCCCGCGCCCGCAAGCTCGAGCGCTTCCTTTCGCAGCCGTTCTTCGTTGGTGAGGCCTTCACAGGCACCCCAGGCCAGTACGTATCTCGTGAGGAGACCGTGCGTGGTTTCAAGGAGATCGTCGAAGGCAAGCATGATGACAAGCAGGAGAGCGCCTTCTACATGAAGGGCAGCATCGATCAGGTCACCGGATAATGGCAAAGACATTCCATCTCACTATCGCGAAGGTCGGGGAGAATCTCTTTGAAGGAGAGGCGATCTCGGTGACGCTTCCGGGAACGGACGGCATGTTTACGGTCATGGCCGGACACGAGGCATTCGTCTCGCCGCTCAAGGGCGGCGAGGCAGTGGTCAAAGATGCTTCGGGATCTGAGCTCAAGCTTCCTATTGAGCCAGGCGGGATCGCTGAAATTTCAGCTGGGCAGGCTACGGTGCTCCTGTAGATAACCCCTTTACAAGCTCATGAACTGATTCCATACTTATGGAATCATGAGTGAAGACGAGGGATTCGACCCAAGACGAGAAGTTCGCGTGGTTCATTACCACGGGGACACGGTCCGTCTCCTATTCATCGGCGCGGCGCTCCTCGTCTTCCTTACGCAATTCATAGGTACGAAGCTCCCGTTCTCCACCGGGGGCCTTATGTTTATCATTGTGGTGCTTGTCGTTGCGGCGGGTATTACGAACCCAGTCCAGAAATGGATACACTGGGTGAACATCGTTATTTCTATAATCGGCCTCACTATTTTTGGTGGTCTTGCACTGTCGCGCGCAAGCGCTGATGCAAGTGTCTTCTCTGAAAGTGGTCTCGTAGCCATTCTCGCCGTGATTTTCGTCGCTGCTCTCTATCTCGGCACACGCACGGTGCGGGGGCTCATGGTGCCGCACGTACCCCAGGGCCGCTAAGCGTTTCAAACACAGCGGACGTCAGGTCCGCTTTATTCGTTTATGCTAAAATAGCTCGCATATGATACAGAAATTCCTCGTACGCCAGGCGCTCAAGATGAAGATGAAGGATATGCCTGAGGCACAGCGCGAGCAGATACTCGCGCTCGTCGAGAAGGATCCCGAGCTTTTCAAGAGAATTGGCGAGGAAGTTGATCGCCGGGTTAAGGGCGGTGAGAGCCAGATAAAAGCAACCATGGATGTCATGAAGAAACATCGCGAGGAGCTCGGAGGGCTCATGGGTGGAAAGCAGTAGCATGAAAGCGAAGCGCATATTCATACTCCTTGGGCATCCGAACAAGGAGACGCTCTCGGGAGCGCTTGCAACCGAGTACGAGACTACAGCGAAGGCTGCTGGACACGAGGTGCGCCGCATCAATCTCGGCGATCTCTCGTTTGATCCTATCCTCCATCTTGGCTACAAGGCCATTCAGGAACTCGAACCGGACCTGAAGACCGTCCAGGAAAACATCACCTGGTGCGAGCATTTCGTGCTCGTGCATCCGAACTGGTGGGGAGGAATGCCAGCGCTTCTTAAGGGTATGTGGGATCGTATGTTCCTGCCGCGCTTTGCATTTCGTATGTGGAAGAGTCGCTTGGGATGGGATGGACTCTTGAAGGGTCGCACGGCGCGCGTCATCGTGCTGTGCGGGAATCCCGCATTCCTCGACTGGCTCGCTTTCGGGGACTTCACGGCTTCTTTGAAGCGTTCGCTCCTGCAGTTTGCCGGTATTAGGACGTCTGTTACGACGTTCGGACTCTCGGAGACCTCGTCTGACGGAAGAAGGGAGATTTGGAAAAAGAAGGTGCGGCGACTCGCGAAAGCAGGACGGTAGGTTATGAAAATGAATGAGACCCCGCCGCTTGCGCGAGGGGGCCTCTTGTTGATGGAAGGGCGATTGTGATCAGTTCTCCTTGATCAGATTGCGTCCGGCGGTCTGGCTGAGCGTGCTCCCGACGACGAGCGCCAGGACCGGCAGAAGCCAGCCGAGCAGCCCTTCGCCCATGAGCGGGCCGCCAGGCGTGGCGGCGGCGGGCAAGGTGCCCCGGAAACCTCTGACGAGCATGTCGTAGCTGCCCAGACGTTCCGGGGCGCCGACGGCAAGATCCCAGACGGCATAGGTGCCGAGCCCGAGCAGCAGGATTCCGGACACAAGCCCGACCAAATCAATGTACTTTTTCATAGCCACTCATTCTCCCTGTGTATGGCGATAGTGGAAATATAGCATACATACACTATTTGTCAAATCTATTTATATGCGTTCCTTTGCCTTTTACGCTGATACCCGCTAGGGTAGGTATATGAAAATCGGCATCGTAGGGCTCCCGAACGTCGGGAAGTCCACACTCTTTAACGCACTTACTAAGGCTGCAGTACCTGCAGAGAACTATCCTTTCTGTACCATCGACCCTTCGGTTGGTGTGGTGGGTGTTCCTGATGAGCGCCTTGACCGGCTCGCACAGCTCTCAAAGTCAGAGAAGACGCTTCCTGCGGCTATTGAGTTTGTTGATATCGCGGGACTCGTGAAGGGAGCTTCTGAAGGCGAAGGACTCGGGAACCAGTTCCTCTCTCATATCCGCGAGGTAGATGCGATTCTGCAGATGGTGCGATTCTTTGATGACCCAGATGTCATCCATGTACACGGAGACGTCGATCCTGTTCGTGATATCGAGATCATCAACCTCGAGCTCATCCTTGCGGACCAGCAGTCAGTTTCTGGACGTCGTGAACGTCTTATTCGTGATGTGAAGGCAGGGAACAAGGACGCAGCGGCCGAGGAAGCAGTGCTCGCGAAGATAGAGCAGGCACTCGTATCTGGAAAGCTTGCACGTGCTGCAGGGCTTACTGACGAGGAGGCAAAGCTTATCAAGTCGCTGAACCTGCTTACAATGAAGCCGATTCTATACTCCTTCAACGGCAAGGCGGGCGGACATAACCTTTCTGAGATGAATGATGGGCGTGCGCAGGCAGCGTATGACCTCGTAACCTCTCTGGGAGGAACGTATGTCGAGGTTGATGCGCGCACCGAGCACGAGCTTAACGACGTCGCACAAGAGGACAAGGACATGTTCCGCTCAGAACTCGGTGTGCAGGTGGATGGTCTCGACGCGCTCATCCGCGGAGCCTACGAGATACTCGGACTCATCACTTTCTTTACTACCGGTCCCAAGGAGAGTCGGGCGTGGACTGTGAAGCGCGGCGCAACGGCACCAGAGGCAGGTGCTGCGATTCATAACGATTTTAAGGACAAGTTTATACGTGCTGAGGTTGTCGCGTGGGACACGCTTCTCTCTGACGGCTCCTGGTCTGCTGCTCGCGACAAGGGAGATATTCGTACTGAAGGGAAGACGTATACGGTTGCGGATGGGGATGTGATGGTGTTCTTGCATAGCTAGGAACAGCTAGATTTGCTACCCCGACGCGGGGAACTGGAGCGAGGACGATGGACCAAAAACGAGAGAACAATCCTCTTCTGCAGGATGACGGGCTACCGGACGTGACCGACACATTCACTCTGGAGGAAGTCGAGGCTGGT
>CAZNDC010000046.1:0-5163 GCA_964571755.1 uncultured Candidatus Saccharibacteria bacterium | reverse complement strand
GCTTTCTGATAGAACTCCACAGCGCCGTGCATATTCCCGGCGTCCGTAAGGCCAAGCGCGAACATCTCCTGCTTCTTCGCCTCCTTCACGAGTTCCGGCACCTTCGGGAGCGCCTGGAGGAAGCTGTAATGAGAATGCGTATGGAGATGGACGAAGCGGCCAGGCATTACCCCTAGGATACCAAAGTACGGGCAGTGTTGCTGGAGGGCCCGGTTATCAAGGTCGTGTCACGGGAGGCCGGGTGGCGTGCGATAGAATAAGTCAGTATGCAGGCACCCCGCGGCTTCACCCTGATTGAGCTGCTCGTAGTGATTGCTATCATCGGCCTCTTGTCGTCGGTAGTGCTCGCGTCCCTGAGTACCGCTCGGACAAAAGCGATGAACACTGCAGCGCTCGCGAGCGGGAACGGTCTCCTTGCGAGTATCGTCGCGTGCGATATTGATGGTGGAAAGGTGACTGTCCCGAATTCAACGACGGTTCCCACGAATGCACTCTGCACACTTGGCGCGAGCTACGGTATGTGGCCTAAGGTCCCTAGCGGATGGGTCTGGTATCAGTACGTATGGGTAGGGGGAAGTGATAACCTGACGTATTTCACGAGTACCTATAACGGAAACCTGATGCATTGCGGGTACTATCCTGGATGGAGTGGGTACTGCGGTACGGCGCATACTGGCCTCTGTCGCGGATCGAAGGACTTTACGTGCACGATGTACGACGCATCAACCGGGATTTGGCGATAGGGTGATACATTTATTGTATGAGTGACATTTCATTTGACGAAGAGAATGCAACAGTGCGTGCGGCTCCGATTGCGTCTCAGCAGCCGGCGCTCGTGAAGCTCGTGATTCGCTGGGGTTTCGCGAAGGATGCAAAGAGCGCTGAGATGGTGCTTATCGTGACTGCGGTAGTAGCTGCAGCTCTCGCAATAGCTGTTCCGCTCATGTCAGGAGGGAAAGACAAGCCAGCTGCACCGGTCGTGCCGATGCCGCAAGGGCTGCCGGCTGGGACCTAGGCATGTTAATAGTTGGTGTTGACGAAGCCGGACGCGGTCCTTTAGCGGGTCCCGTGGCAGTTGGCGTCGTGTGTGCACCTTGCGAGTACGACATACTCGCCGTGTTCCCAGGACTTAACGACTCCAAGAAGCTCTCGGAGAAGAAGCGCGAAGCACTATTCAAAATCTTGCAGCAGGAACTGAAGGCCGGGAACCTTACGGCAACGGTGTGCCTCTCGAGCACGCGGATGATAGACGACAAGGGCATTGCGTACGCCGTTCGGCACGCGGTCGAGCGTGGTATCCGGAAACTTCTCCCCGATCCTAAGGCGGGGAAGGTGTACCTCGACGGTTCGCTCAAGGCACCTACGGAGTACGAGCAGGAGACCGTTATCCGCGGGGACGGCATCATCCCGGCCATCATGCTCGCCTCGGTAGCTGCGAAAGTGACGCGGGATAGGCTTATGTCTAGGCTCGACCTCGAGCACCCGGGCTACGGCTTTGAAAAGCATAAGGGGTACGGCACCAAGGCCCATTACGAGGCCATTCGGAGGCTTGGGCCGTCTGGGGTGCATCGCACCACGTTCCTCCATCTCTAGTGTCTGCGCGGCCCTTCCGCTCCTGAAGGGCCTATGGTATGGTGTTCCCACTATGTCAGTACGAATGCGCCACACCAGCAGCCATACCAAGAACCGTCGCAGCCATCACGCGCTTGTGGAGGGGAAGATTGTAACCGATAAGGATTCGGGCAACCTTCGTCTCCCGCACCGCCTTGATGAGACAACGGGTATGTACCGCGGCAAGCAGATCGCAGCACCGAAGGCAGTGGTTGCGAAGAAGAGCAAGAAGGAAGGTCGCGGCGAGCGCTCTTTGATTGAGACTACTGACACTACTCCTGAAGCTCTACCTAAGAAGGACCCGAAGAACGAGGGACTCCTCGGACGCATGACAGTTGGGAAGGCGAAGTCCCGTTCCGGATTCGGTGGCGGCGCGTAACGCTTCCAAATACTTATGCACACTGCGCGCCTCTGGCGCGCTTTGTCGTTAATAGGGTATCCTTAGCTTCACGCTCTTTCCATATATGGCCAACCGACATCTTGCCCGCTCTGTCGTCTTACAGACTCTGTTTGAATGGGACACGTCTAATCTCGACGAAGAGGGAGCGGTACTCGCGCTCTCGCGCAACGTCGAAGAATTCGGCGGGGATGATACCGATACGCCATTTATGGAAACCCTCCTTCAGGGAGTGCTCGCGAAGCGCTCTGATCTTGATCTTGTTATAGAGAAAGCAGCGCCGGATTGGCCGCTCTCTCGAATCGCGCCCGTAGACCGCAATATCCTTCGCATAGGGCTCTACGAGCTTCTGTTCGCGGACCGCGCACAGGTTCCGGCCAAGGTTGCTATTAACGAAGCAATTGAGCTCGCTAAGGTGTTCGGCGGAGACTCCTCGGGCCGTTTCGTGAACGGCGTACTGGGTGCCGTGTATAAGGAGCTCGGCGAGCCAGGAAAAGACGAGGTAGGGAAGAAGGAGCGTGTGAAGCGGGAAGACCTGCCGCTCCAGCAGCTTGGTGGCGCCATCGTGTATGCGCATCATGAAGGCCAGTACTATCTCGCGCTCGTGCATGACGTGTTCGGGCACTGGACCCTCTCCAAGGGAAAGGTTGAGGAAGGCGAGAACGTTGAGGAGGGAACGATTCGCGAAATAAAAGAGGAGCTCGGGCTCGATGTGGTGATCAAGGCGAAGATCGGTGAGAACGAGTACATCGCCTCGCACCCGGAGAACGGCAAGATTCGCAAACACGTATCCTACTTCCTCGCGGAATCGGTCTATGAAGACATCACGCTCGAGAAGAAGGGAGGGCTTGACGACGCCCGCTGGTTCCGTCTTACGGACATCCTCGACCTCAATTTCTATGACGACATGCTTCCGATCGTTACCGAGGCAGTACAGAAGCTTCTTGATACTGCGCGGCGCTCGTAGGTTCCTATTCGAGCCTTTTCTGATATAACGGGAGCATGCCTGATTTTAGTGCCCACGCAGCGACGCTTGGCGTCACCTTCAAGAACCTCGACCTTCTCGTCGAGGCGCTGACGCATCGTTCGTACCTGAACGAACACCGCACCGGAGGGAATCATAACGAGCGGCTCGAGTTCCTCGGCGACGCCGTGCTCGAGCTTGCCGTGACGCACTTTTTGTTCGAGAAGTTTCCCGGGAAGCCTGAAGGCGATCTCACTGCGTATCGTGCAGCCTTGGTGAACACATTCTCGCTCGCTGACGAGGCGGAGCGCCTTGGGGTGAACGACATGCTTCTCCTGTCGAAGGGAGAGCGCAAGGACACTGGTCGCGCACGCCAGATCATCCTCGCGAACGCATTCGAAGCCATACTTGGTGCACTCTATCTCGATCAGGGATACGAAGCGGCAGAACGCTTCCTCTCCGTGAACCTGTACCAGAAGATTGATACCGTTATCGAGAAGCGTTCATGGCAGGACGCGAAGAGTCACTTCCAGGAGGTAGCGCAAGACAAGAAGGGAATCACGCCGACGTATAAGACACTTCTTGAGGAAGGTCCGGACCATGACAAGCGCTTCACGGTCGGCGTGTTCCTCGAAGGGAAGAAGGAAGTCGCGCGTGGGGAAGGTCCGAGCAAGCAGGAAGCCGAGCAGGCAGCGGCCCAGGCAGCGCTTGACAAAATCTCCTAAACTAGCGTAGTCTTTATAAAGACCTCAAGCTGCAGACTCGATTCCGGGGCTGGCTGAGGAGGGGATTTCGGTATGAAAAAACGATTCAGGCGGCCTAATGGCTTCCTGTGCTTCCTGCGTACAGCAGGTCAGTTTCTGGCCAAACTGATGGTCAGCATCATGCTGTTCGCTGGTATGATCGGCGGACATGTCGGTGGCAGTCTCTATTTCGCCGGCGCACTGCAGGACACGCTGCTTATGATGGTGGTTGGGTGGCTCGCGATACCGCTGACCACCACCCTGTTCCTGTTCTACGGCTTCGGCATTATCCAGAACTGGATGAAGCCGTATATGGACCAGGCGCCGAAGAAAAAGACCATCATCATCGCTGTCTGCCTGACACTCGTCACGAGCGGCCTGGTGGCGTTTGCGTCCATGGGTGCAGCCGACGACGGCCTGATGCTCGGTCTGTTCTTCAGCTGCGTCCTGGCCATCGTCGTCCTGGCGCATCTGGCCCAGACGGAGTTCGCGGCCAAGTTCCGGAAGGTTGGCTGAACCAGTTTCTGCTCCCGCCCGTGTCCTCTAAGGATGCGGGCGGTTTTTCATACACTGCTATCCGCGAGCACGCGCTTACGCGGTATACTCAATGCAATGCTTAAGCGGCTTGAGATTGCCGGGTTCAAATCGTTCGCTAAAAAGACCGTCCTCGATTTCTCGAGCTCGGTAACTTCAGTCGTGGGCCCGAATGGTTCGGGTAAGTCGAATGTCGCAGAGGCGTTCCGTTTCGCACTCGGCGAACAGTCGATGAAGTCCATGCGCGGGAAGCGCAGTGAGGACCTTATCTGGTCCGGTTCAAATCTCGCACCGCGTGCGAATCGCGCCGCCGTTACTATTGTCTTCGATAACACGAAGCGCATCTTCCCGAAGCTCGATTTCAGTGAGGTCGCTATCGAGCGCGCCGTATTCCGGGACGGAGCGAGTGAATACTCTATTAACGGCTCGAAGGTACGGCTTCGCGATGTGCAAGAACTGCTTGCGAGCGCAAACATCGGGGAGACTGGGCATCACATCATTTCTCAGGGAGAGGCAGACCGTATCCTAACTGCGCAGCCGCGTGAGCGCCGCGCAATGCTTGAGGACGCGCTCGGGCTCAAGGTGTTCGAGTTCAAGAAACAGGAAGCGGAACGCAAGCTCGAGCGCACCGAAGAGAACGTCGCGCAAGTAGAGGCGCTTCGTCGTGAGATAGCGCCGCACATACGATTCCTCGGCAAGCAGGTAGAGAAGCTTGAGCGCGCTGAAGAGCTCGCTAAAGAGCTGCGTGCTGCGTCGCAGACCTACTTCGCCATAGAAGAGGCGTACATTCGCTTCGAGCGCGAGAACACCGAAGGGAAGACGCGGGACGCATCAGAGCGCTTGAAGGCGCTTGAGGCTGAACTCGCACTCTTCGAGGAGCGCGCAACTACCGATAGCGAAGGCATGAAGCGCTC
>CAZNDC010000045.1:0-5249 GCA_964571755.1 uncultured Candidatus Saccharibacteria bacterium | reverse complement strand
GATGACGGTTACTGCATTGGAGACAGTTGTATAACCGCATGGCCGACGGCAGCTGATCCGCTCGCATCCTGTCAGATTTGCGTCTCTATCAAAGCCGATGGTCGTGGAGTAGGTCAGTGTGGTGGCACTTCGGGAGGTATTCCTAGAGGTGGAGGTGTATCGTGCGTGCCGGTCGATCAATGGACCTCGCCGTATCGCGATGATACCGATGATCGTTCAGGTGGCTGCCAGATGCAGTGGAAACTTGATTGCGCGGCTCCATACGGCGATACGCCCACACCAGCACCACCAACCTATACAGGTGACGGAAACGATGAGGTAACTGGTGGAGGAGGGGGTGGAGGTGGAGGAAATGATTCGATTCAGATGTACTAACAATAGGCGCTAATCCTTTCAAACCCCCATGCGTCTTATCCCTGTTCTCTTGCTGCTCGTATTCCTCTTGCTACCACAAGCGACAAACGCGGGTGCTTCCGACAACCTTTCGGGATGGGCATGGTCCTCAACTATTGGTTGGGTAAGTTTCAACAGCACGACGGGCGGCGGTGCGAACCATGGCGTAAACGTTGCAGCGAACGGGCTCATGAGTGGCTACGCCTGGTCACCTAACGTTGGATGGATTTCATTCAACAGTAGCGACTTAAGCGGGTGTCCTTCAGGAACGTGTCAGGCTAGCTTCGATAAGAAGACAGGTGCGGTGTCCGGGTGGGCACGCGCCATCGCGGGTGGAGGTTCATCAATTCAGACTGGCGGATGGGGAGGATGGATCCAACTTTCCGGGCCTTCCTACGCGGTCGCTGCAGCTGGCTGCCAGTGGAGCGGGTACGCCTGGGGTGGCGGACCATCGCTCGATTCGGGTGTCACAGGCTGGCTCTCGTTCAGCGGCCCAGGGTACGGCGTTACCGGAAGCGGCCCGGCATGCGCGGGCGGTACCGTGAACTTGACCGCAGGCGGCATCAGTCCGACAACGGCAGCGCCGAACGTTGCGAGAACCTATTCGAGTACTGTTACCAATAGCGGCCCTGCAGCTACCGGCGGGTCATTCCCGGCACTGTTCCAGCGAGCGACCGATGCATCTGGTTCGAATGCAACGGACCTCGGTGCCGTGACGGTTGGCAATCTTACGCCGGGTGGTACGGCCATCGCGTCGATGAATGCGACGTTTGCTGCGGGTACGTGGTATCTGCGTGCGTGCGCGGACAAGGCGTCGAGCGGGGACACTGGCCTCATTACCGAGTCCAGTGAGGTCGACAACTGCGGCGCATGGACTCTCGTGACGGTGTCAGCGACACCGAACCCGCCATCGTGTACATTTGGGACATCGACGACCATCGGAGTTGGGGAATCCGCAACGCTGACGTGGAGTTGTACGGATACTCCCCCTACTCCTCCTACTATCTCCTGCACCGGCACCGGCTTCTCGACCGGGGGCGCTGCGAGCGGCACGACGAGCGTCACTCCGACGATCACCTCAAGCTACGGGCTCTCCTGTGTCGGTCCTGGCGGCCCGACCACGCTTCCGCCGGTCACGGTGGAAGTCGGCGGGAGGTGTACCGGCACCCCGACCCCGACCCTCACCGTTGTTCCGAATCGCGTCCGTAAGGACAGCACGTCAACCCTGACCTGGTCCGGGGCGAATGTTGCGACCTCCTGTGTGCTTACGGGACCCGGCATCAATCAGCCAGTTACTTCAACATCCTGCGTCGCGGGTCCTACGGTCACGGTGACGCCAGCAATTACCACGCAGAGCACCTATTGCGTGTCGTGCGACGGTGGAACCCCGACGTGCAAGACCGTCAACGTCATCCCGAACTTCCAGGAATTCTAACCGAGCGCTTCTCGGGCCTTCGAGCAACCGCCTTACTTGAGGCGGTTGCTCACGTTTAGGAGCTCTGGTATAGTTCCCGAGCAATGAAGAAAGACATCCATCCAGCCGATTACCGCCAGGTCCTCTTTGAGGACATGTCGTCAGGTAGCCAGTTCCTGGTAGGTTCAACCATCCGCACCAGCGAGACCGGTACTTTTGAGGGCAAGGAATACCCGAAGTACGTTATCGAGATTTCGAGTCAGTCCCATCCGTTCTATACCGGCGAGGACCGTACCCTCGACAAGACCGGTCGTGTTGAGCGCTTTAAGCAGCGCGTCGCCGCAGCTAAGAAGAAGTAACGACCTTCAACGAGCGCCCCGCCACTATGGCGGGGCGCTCGTGCGTTATCATCACCCTATGGACTACTCGCCTGAATTCAAGCAAAACCACCAGACCGCGTACCTCGCGGAGGAGTATGAGCGTCTCGCGAAAGAGAAGGCGGATTCGCTCGAAGCCGCTGGAGACGATGCCGTACTCCTTGAGATGGCGAACGAGGACATGGATCGCATCGAGATACGGCAGAAAGAGATCATGGACGAGATAGAAATGATCCTCGACAAGGACAAGGAAGAGGCTGCGCGTCCGAAAGCTATCGTGCTCGAATTCCGTGCGGGTGCCGGCGGCGACGAGGCCACCATGTTCGCCTCTGAACTCAAGGAGATGTATCAGAAGTACGCGGAAGGGAAGCGATGGAGGATTCGCGTTATAGACGATCTTACGCTCGAGATTGACGGCGTTGCTGCGTATGACGCGCTTCGGTACGAGACGGGCGTACATCGCGTGCAGCGTGTGCCCCTTACCGAGAAGTCCGGCCGCATCCACACCTCAACGGCGTCCGTAGCGGCGCTTCCGATTCGTGCGAAGCCAAAGTTTGAGGTTGATATGAGCGACATCGATATGGAGTTCTCGAGGAGTGGTGGAGCTGGCGGCCAGAACGTGAACAAAGTGGAGAGTGCTGTGCGTCTCATCCATCGTCCCACGGGCATTGATGTCCGCTCCACGAGCGAGCGGTCTCAGTTGAACAACCGCCTGAAGGCGCTTGAAATACTCTCTGCGAAGCTCGAGACCCTGCATGACGAGGAAGAGGCCAAGAAGCACGCTGATTTGCGAAGCGGGCAGATTGGTACTGGAGACCGTTCCGAGAAGATTAGGACCTACAATTTCCTCCAGGACCGGGTTACGGATCACCGGCTTAAGGAGAGCTGGCACAACCTGCCGAAGATCATGCTCGGGAACATCGACCCGCTCGTGGAAGCGCTTCAGGAGGCTGCCGCCCGGGGTGGAGTAGGGCCTGCGGAGGACGATGATTGAAAGCCAGAACGCCCTGTGGTACGCTAGGCCTTATCATGACTGAAGCAACTACGACCGGCCAGACCGGACCGGGCGTCGAGCGTTTGTTCGGCGCCGGAGCCCATTTCGCGCAGGTGAAGAGCCGCCGCCACCCGACCATGCGCCCGTTCGTGCTTGGTAGCAAGGCAAACGTCGAGATATTCGACCTCCAGAAGACCGACAAGCAGCTTCAGGCTGCTAAGGACGTCATGGCTGCCCTCGCACGCGACGGCAAGGTAGTTCTTATGGTAGGAGGCAAGCGTGAGGCATCTGACGCCGTAAAGGCGACCGGGAAGCGCCTTGGCATCCCCTACGTCGCCGGCCGCTGGCTCGGAGGCACTATCTCCAACTTCACGGAGATCAAGAAGCGTATCGATCGCCTCGCTGACCTCTCGGGTAAGCGCGAGTCGGGAGAGCTCGCGAAGCTCTACACGAAGCTTGAACGCGTAAAGATCGATCGCGAGATCGACAAGCTCACGGAGCGCCTCTCTGGCCTCACGAACCTCGCTCGCCGTCCTGACGCGATGATCATCGTCGACACCAAGCACGAGGGCCACGCATCCCGCGAAGCGAGGGCTGCAGGCATCCCGGTTATCGGCATCATGAGCTCGGACTGCGATCTTAAGGATGCGGCATATCCAATCGTTGTGAACGACGCGTCCCGCTCAGTGATCGCACTCGTGCTCGAGGAGCTCTCGAGCGCCTACGAGACCGGCCTCAAGGGCTAACTTTATTTCCGCGGTTTTACCGCTGTACCGTACCTACTAACCTCATATCCCTCACATGGACATCTCTATCGATACCGTTAAGGAGCTTCGCGACCGCACTGGCGTGTCTATCATGCAGTGCCGCAAGGCCCTCGAGGAAGCTGCGGGCGACATGGAGAAGGCAGAGGTTATCCTGCGCAAGCGCTCCGGCGCTGCTGCGGACAAGAAGTCCGATCGCGAGCTCGCTGCAGGATCGATTGGGACCTATGTCCATGACGGTGTTGTGGGGAGCATGGTCCTCCTCTCGTCCGAGACTGATTTCGTATCGAAGAACGAGGAGTTCATTGCGCTCGCACGCGAGATTGCTATGCATGTCGCTGCTTCGAACCCAACCTTCCTCTCAGATAGCGAGATCTCAGAAGAGGCAAAGGTAGCTGCAAACGCTGTCTTCCTCGAAGAGGTGAAGGACAAGCCTGCCGAGATGCAAGAGAAGATTCTTGCCGGCAAGATGGCTTCGTACTTCAAGGAGCAGGTTCTTCTCGAGCAGTCCTTCATTAAGGACGACTCCAAGACCATCCGCGACCTTCTCAACGAGGCAACGCAGAAGTTCGGCGAGCGCGTGGAGATCTCCAAGTTCGCACGCTTCTCGGCGCGCTAACAGGGGGCGGCTTCGGTCGCCCTTCGTTGGTACATTCGTATGACGTATCTCATCATCCTTCTCGTCTCGCTCGCCCTCTTCATCGGCTTCCTGGTACTTACCAGGTTTGAGAAGAAGCGAGGACTGCGCGTTGCAGGGATGCTTCGAAACAAGCTCGATGCACGTACGTCTCATGCAGCCTTCGTTGTCTCGCATGTGGACTGGAGCGCATTCCTGAAGCACCTCGTTGTATCGGTTGCTGAGCGCATCGCGCACGATGTAGTACATGCGACGCTCCTTGTTGTGCGCACCGTGGAGCGTCTGCTCACGAGGACGGTTAAGTACCTGCGCGAGAAGCGGGGAGCAGCGCCGCTTCCGGATACGGACGAGATACAGCGCCCGGTTACTCGTACGCTCGCGTACCTGCGTCAGGCGCTCAGGAATGCACGCGTACGGCCGCAGAAGAAGGACCGGTCTACAGATCTCTAGAAATATCGTATACTCGGAGAACCCCATGCCGGGATAGCTCAGTTGGTAGAGCAGCGGCTTTGTAATCCGCAGGTCGCCGGTTCAAACCCGGCTCCCGGCTCCAAAAGGAAAGCCGCTCCAGAGGAGCGGCTTTCTGCATGTAGTTTTGGCCTAGCGTCTTGGCGTTGATGTGGTTGCCTGGGTGGTGGTTGCGAAGAGTGCCTTCGGGAAGAGCTTCTGG
>CAZNDC010000044.1:0-5286 GCA_964571755.1 uncultured Candidatus Saccharibacteria bacterium | reverse complement strand
GCGCTTCAGCACCGCCGGTTGTGTTCTCGAGCACCGGCGTCTCTACTTCGATGAACCCAGCTGTAAGTAGATAGGAACGCATAGAGTTCCAGAAGGTTGAGCGCTTCTTCGCAATAGCCGCTACCTCCTGGTTAAGGAGCATGTCGAGGTAGCGCCTCCTAAAGCGCTCGTCTTCGTTATGAAGCCCGTACCATTCGTCAGGTATGGGGCGCAGTGTCTTCGCGAGCATTCTCCATGTAGAAGCCTGCACGCTCTCCTGCCCGTGCTTTGTCCTAAATGCTGTGCCGCTTGCCTCTATGAAGTCGCCAATATCCACAGCATCCTCAAAAAGTGCGAACGCCTCCTCGCCAACTTCGTCCTTCTTCAGAAAAAGCTGGATTCTCCCGGTGCCGTCCTCAAGATCGAGGAAGGCAGACCCGCCATGCTTCCTAATAGCGCGTATACGGCCTCCGTTAGTCAGGATTGAGCCGCTTTCGGTAAGGGACTCGAATTCCGCGAGCACCGACCCTATCTCATGCGTCCGCATGCTCCGGTTCGGGTACGGGTTCATCCCCTTCTCCTCAAGGAGATGGAGCTTGCGGAGCCGCTCGGCTCGAATCTCATCCAGTGCCGACATAATAAAACTATCCTAGCACGTGACGGCGCTCCTTTAGCGTGCAGCCAAAAAGATACCGACGAGCGGTGCTATAAACCACCAGAAGAAGTACTTGTCAGGCCCAAAGAGTGCGCTCAGGCTCGGCGTGAGCGGAAGCACGGCTGAAAGCCCCAGGATATGGTATCCGAGCGAGAGAACGAAGCCGCCAGCGAGGAGCGCGAGCCCGAATAAGAGAATCGGATTGATCTGCATGCTGCCGGACGCCGAGATGCGACGCAGGAGTACGTAGGGAAAGAACGTGAGGGCACCAAATATGAGTATGTTTGCAACGAATGTAGCAATTGCTGAGTCGCCCGAGAGTAGCTCCTTGTACGGGAATACGGTAAAGAGGGCGAACCCAGCATAGAGCGCCATCACAAGTGTGATGAATGCCGCACGGCCAGCCTTGAGTGCAAACAGGAAGAGCACGCCTGCTACAACGAGCAGCGCAAGGAAGTTCCCGATGAATCCGATAATGTCAGCGAAACCTCCGGTCGCGAGCGTATTAACAGTGTCCATATGAATGAGTATATCCTGTCATGCAGGCATCGATGCTTGCCTTCCACAGCATAGATAAAAAATACCCGCGCTCCCCATACGGGTGCGCGGGCATGTATAGCTCGCTATGCGAGAATCGCAGGAATCTGGATGCAATCAGGGGCGCCGTGGACCTTGCGGTCCGGACGTCCGGTGATCTCGACATCAACGATTCCCTGCGCAGAGACGTACGCGGTAATTCGCAGGAAGTGCTCCTGCGTCTCACGTCCCCCATTACCGTCAAAGACAACAATGGGGACCGCCTCCTGCTCGACCTGCTCCTGCAGAATCCAAGATGCGCTCTTCTGCATTCGGACCCTCGCAAACGTTTCCGCAAAGACCTCGGGATCGAGATCCGAGAAGAGGACCTTCTTAAGTCCCGAAGAGACCGCAGCCTTGAGCACAAGCGGTGCTCCTTGGCCGAGGGACTCCTCCTGGTTTCGGAAACGCTTTCCAACGAGGATAGTCTTCGGCAGGAACTCGCTCATTCCTTCACATTCCCGCAGGAACGGAAGGAATGCCTTCGATCCCAGATACGCGACCGGGGGGAAGAAGGAGTCGATCTTCCCGGACCGGTACCGGGCGACGAGGTCGTCGCGGACAGCCGGGTGCTTGTCCATCGTGTCAGGGATACACAGCAGGCGTGTCCCGTTCTCGGTAGTCGAGCTTCCGTTCGCCAAGTCAGCCTCGCGGACAAGCCGGACGTTGAGTCCTGCTGCCCCCATCGCTTCCTTGAAGATACGGAACGGTGCTTCATAGAATCTCTCAAACTCTGAGACGATGAGGCACAGTTCCGTACAGGTCTGTCCGAATGCGTTCCGGACGCCAAGGACGCCCGGATACCGCATCTGCAGGTAAGAGGCCGGCAGACCTCCCTCGAGGAGGGCCACGAAACCGAGACCCCGAGGATTGTAGGCATCGATCTCCACGATGGAGAAGCGTCCCTGCGCATTCTGGATCAGGTCCACCTTCATAATCGGTGGAATACGAGCCTCGCCGTCGCAAGGCCGTAGCAGGCCGCGCGACGCAACATTCGCGAGCTTCAGAAGCGCCGCTTCCGTGTTGTCCTTCGGACCTGCGCCGCCTGCGATCTCACACAGGCGTTCATTCAATCCCGAGACCGCTCCATAGATGCAAGCAGCCATGCGAGCAAGATCAGATTGCTGCTGCTTCGAGACTACATAGGCGCTCGGCGACAACACATACTGATACCGCTCACGCGTCTCAGCATCCTTCCAGTAGCCTGCTCTGTTGAGGTAGGCTTCGATATCCTGCCGAGCGATACCCAGATCAATCGTCTGACCGTCGGTGTTAACGGAGTCGTACATCGTGCTCTCCTTGCGAGCTATTTTGATTGAAAGACCAACGGTACCCCAGACGGGCACCTAGCTGGCGGCTTCTAGACTCCGCCAGCTAGGCATCAATCGAGCGTGAGGTCATTCAATTCTTCGAGGCTTCCGATGGTACGCCACGGAATATCCTCATCAGTCTCGGGAAGGAGATGGGAGAAGCGCCCTCGCTTCAGCCAGACGGTTTTCGCACCGTATCGGTTGCCGAAGCGTATCTCCGTATGCAGGTGGTCGCCAATGACATACACCGGGCCGGTAGACGAGCCAATACGTAGGCGCAGTGCCTCGTGCTTATCCTCGACGAACGAGACGGAAGCAAAGAACTCCCGAATGCCCAGACGGTCGAGCGTACCATCGCGGTCCTTTTCCTTACGAGAAATGAGATGAAGCTCCTTCCCTTCGCTCTGGTACGTGGCGAGTACGAGAGCAGCACCCTCAAGCAGGGCGTCCGTTTCCGGATCGAAGAGTGTCCTATTGAAATCGAAGATGATGGTCATGGTCGTAAGGTGAAGGGGTAAATAACAAGAGCTCGTTTCCCTAGGGAAACGAGCTCTTGTTCGTGCACGCGTTGTGTAGCTATGCGTGCGCAGCAAGATCCGCCTCCCCGGTAAGGAAGTGCCAAGCATGCGTACGACGCTTTGCGATTTGGATCATTGCCATAACGATTGAACTATAGCACGGAAGAGGACGGGTGCAACAGAATTATCCTCAACGCTCTAGAGCCCCTCGCTCTGCAATTCTTCGATCGCTTTCTTTGCTTTGCCCGAGATCTTCTTCGGGAGGGTTGCCGTGAGGCGGATAAGCAGGTCGCCCGAGGCGCCATCGATCGTCACGCCCTTCCCACGCAGCCGAAGCGTTTGCTGCGCCTCGCTCATGGCAGGGATCTTAACCTCGAGCTTCTTGTCGTCGATAGTAACGATTGACGCCGTTGTACCAAGAAGGGCATCAGTCAGCTTGAGCGGCATGTTCATGACAAGGTTCAGGCCCTCTTTCTTAAAGACCGCATGCGGCTTCACATGCACTTTCACGTAGAGGTCTCCGGAGGCGCCTCCCTTTACCGCCTCCCCAAGTCCCGGCATGCGAATCATTTCGCCTCCATCGATGCCGGCTGGTATACCAACCTTGATCTCCTCTTCCTTGCGGACCACGCCGCGGCCGCTACAGGTAGCACAGACCTCCTTAGGCACCTTGCCCTGGCCTTCGCAGGTCGGGCAGGTGCGGACACTCGTGAACGCGCCAAGGGGAGAGTTGCGAGTCTCGTGGATGCGCCCAGCCCCGTTACAGTTCTTGCAGGTATCAAGCTCGCTACCCGGCTTTGCACCGCTTCCAGTACACGTGTCGCATTTCCCTACCTTCGTTATAAGCACTGAGCGCTTTCCGCCAAGGATCGATTCCTTGAAGGATACTTCGATGTCTATAGAAATATCGCGCCCGCGCTTCACGCGTCCTCGTCCCTGACCGCCACCGAATATGTCTCCGAAGCCTTCGAACAGATCTGAGAGATCAAACTCGACGCCACCCTGACCGAACCCGCCGTACTGTGACGGATCGAACCCGGCTTGGCCGCCTCCGAAGGACTGGCCGTACGAGTCATACTCGCGGCGCTTCTTCTCGTCTGCGAGCGTCGCGTACGCCTCCGTTATCTCCTTGAACTTCGCCTCGTCCCCTCCCTTGTCAGGGTGGTGCTTCTGCGCGAGCTTGCGGAACGCCTTCTTGACGTCCTCCTTTGTAGCTTTCTTGTCGACACCGAGAATATCGTAATAGTTCTTTGCCATAGGGACTCGTAGTATATACCGTCTGAACTTTCGTATCAAAAAAGAGAAAGGGCGGTCTCGAAGTGAATCAAGACCGCCCCTGCTCATGGGTATTCTGGCTCAGTTGTAGCAGAGCGGAACCAAGCTCATGCCGCCACGCGCTTCAGCCTGAACGATGTCCGCGCGTTGACGGGCGAAGATCCGGGCACGCCGCGCATAGTCCCCGTTATCGCTCCGGATCAACGTGATCCGTTGTTCGTTCGGAAGGTCAGCCAGGCGGACCTCGTACGAACCGCGCGGGATTTCGTAGTCCCTGATGACCCGGGAGACACAGTCCCCCTGGCCCTCACGGATAAAGAAGGCATCCCGGCAGCGGAAGAGATCTTCGCCGCAAGAAACCTCCGCCACACGGTAGCGGCCGTGCTCGATCCGGAAATTTGGATCTTCTTCCGGGCACCGCAGCCGCCCGCTGATGACGGGACAGGTGTCCCGGCTCGCGTTGGAACTGACGGTGTTGCAGAAGAGCCGTCCACGTTCGAACTCGTGGCAGACTTGCTGGCGCACACCCCGAGCCGGATTCGGCTCGATCGTTACCTGAGCCGACGCAGCATTGGCGAAGAAGAGCAGCGTAGCAGCCGACACAAGAGAAAGAATACGCATGATGGAAAGACCTCCGAATTGTTCAGCCGAAAATCGGCACAATTGACGTTATGTTAATAATATACCATAACTATGAAAAAGTCAAGGCCCGCGAGTGCGGGCCTTGCTGGCAAACATTCCTTTCCTTACTCCTCCTTCGGCTTTTCTTCAGTAAACTCAGCATCTGTTGGACCTGCCTCTGGCTGGCCCTCAATTGGAGCCTCCCCTTCCTTTGACTGCTCCTTCATCATCGCTTCGCCAATCTTTGAAAGCGAGGTTGAGAGTGCTTCAGAGGCGGTTTTGATAGCATCTATAGAGTCGCCGTCTCGCGCAGTGCGCAGTAGAGCAATCTTCTCATTCACCTCAGTAACAA
>CAZNDC010000043.1:0-5396 GCA_964571755.1 uncultured Candidatus Saccharibacteria bacterium | reverse complement strand
CCGTTCGCACGTATACCCCTATTTTACGCTTCCGGCGCCCAGGTTCAAGTCCCTAACCTTCGAAGCTACCGACGCGCACCTTAGCGGGACGCACCAGAAGTGCTCCAGCCATCCATCCAGCCTCAAGTACCGCGGTGACACTATCGTCCTGGGCCTTGTCGGTCACCGGGTCTTGCCCGAGCGCCTCATGCAGCATCGGATCGAACGAGTCTCCAACAGAACCGAACTGAGCCAAACCAAGTCCGTTCGCCGCGTCATGGAGCTGCTTTGCGATTGACTGGAAAGACTCCGGTATTTCGCCTGCCTGTTCGGCGCGTGCGAGCGAATCCATAACACTTATGAACGAGCGCGCCGCTTTTACGGTACCGAGCGTAACGGCATCAGCTTTCTCCTCCTCGAAGCGCTTGAGCGCATTCACATAGTCCGCTTTCGCGCGCTGCCACCCGTCCATGTATTCCTGGCGCTCCTTCTTGCATGCATCAAGCTCCTTCTTGAGCTTTGATGCTTTTGCGTCTACGCGCCCCTCAACGGCTTCGAGCTCCTCTTCGCTCATGCCATCTTCTTCGCGTCCATCGCGTTCGAGCGTTACGTCATCTGTGTCTGCCATATAACTAGACTATGCCGGAAAGCCCGAGTCTCGTCAAAAGAGGCTGGAGAACCAGTTCGCAATAGAAGTCCAGATACGTGCAAAGAATCCAAGCTCCACCTCTTCTAGAGTTTCGGGTGTTGTCGATGCTTCAATTGGTGTCTCAACAACAGGAGCAACTGGTGCTGGCGGTGTCACGGTTGGAGGTTTCGGCGGCTTCGGCTCCTCAGTCGGTGTCTGTGCGTATGCCCTGCAGTATCCGGCCCTCGGCTCGCCCATACATGCCATAAGGGTGCACATGCTTTGGCCGCCCGCACTCCTGCTGCAGCTGTTACAGCCATCAAACCAGGCGGTGCACTGTGCTGGGGGCGTATACGTGCCTTCTTGCCGATTCTCGAGCTCAGCAGCCGTACACTCGCCTTGATGCTGATAGGTTCCGCCCTCAGCACCGAGTGTGCAGCCGTTGCCGTAGGTCTTGTAGGCTCCCTTCTCGTTTGTGCCGCAGACCGGATCGTACTGCATCGTGCACATCACAGGAGTCCTTGCCTCACTCGATGCGGGCATCAGGAATGCGGAGAGTACGAATACTGGGAGAATAGCGATTTTCATAGGTATAAGTATAGACGATTGCTGGTAAGGGTTCTTACCAGGGCAGCCTTGCTGGGGGTGTGGGACGATGTTGGAACCTTAATTAATCGTTCAAGCTACCGTAGAGTAAGTAGCCTCCTACTCCAATAACAGCAAGGAAGACTAGGATTTGAATGACCTTTGCTCTTTGAGGCGGCAATTTCTCCGTTAGCCTTTTAACTATGAAGTGCAGGAGGACCAAAGGAGCAAGGACAAGGAATGTGAAAGTTACAAGAATGGGAAAGCCATTGAGAACTATGTCCGAAATGTAATCCATAAATATTTGTTACTAAGCTCTTACCGAAAAGCGTAGCACGGCATTGCTGACAGACTAGGTATCGAACTCTTTTGCTCTCTACTTCCCCGGAACCCAAGGAACAAACGCACTCGTCCTGCTCTTATATTCCTCCCACGCGGGCTGTCCGGCAAAACGAGCTTCCACGAGAGGGATACCTGAGACTCTCGTGAGAAGGAAGGTGATGAGAAGCGGACTCAGGAACGCAGCGAGTGCGAAATATACCTGTCCTGTACTAAGAAGTGCGTCAGCTCCGATAACCACGATACCCCACCACATCAAGGACTCGCCGAAATAATTTGGATGACGTGTGTACCGCCAAAGTCCGCTTTGGAGCACATGACCCTTGTTGGCCGGGTCTCGGGCGAACCGATCGAGCTGTGCGTCGCCAACGCTCTCATAAAAGAACCCGAGCACCCAGAGCGATACTCCAACGAACGTCACAAGACCGATCTCAGCCTCACCCGCATAGATTGCAGCAAGGAGTACCGGGAGCGATACGATATATATAACCGCTCCCTGCAGCAGATAGATCTGTCCATAACTGCGGACAACGAACCACTTCCCCCAAGATTCGCGCCATGCCTTATAGCGGAAGTCCTCTTCCTTGCCACGGTTCCTCTTCAAGATACGCAAGGAAAGCCGAGTAGCCCACACGATAACGAGGAGCACCATAAGAAGCGTCACGACGCTGAGGCTCGTAAGCACCAGTGAGGTTACTGCGAGCAATACAAATCCCCCGCCATACGCGATATCAGCGGTGCCATTGTCTTTGCGTATAAGCGCAATAACGAACGCTAGGGTCATATATGCGAGAAGAAATCCCGCGAGCACGAAGAAGGGGTTCATGCGCTAAGTATACAGGGCCCGTTACTGTGCCAGGCTCTTAAATCAAGCGGATTGTAGATCCGGGATTTGTTTACTCAGTCGTATCCCCAAGGAACTCCTCGTCATCCTTGAGCGCATCGGCCTTGGTCTTGTGCACGGTGTCGTCCTTATGATGTGGAGCCGCATAGATGCTATAGAGCTTGAGCGGTCCTGCACCCGTATTCTTGATGTTGTGCTTCATGCCGGCTGGTATCACGACGACGGTGCCGTCCTTGATCTCATGCTCGTTGCCGTCAAGCACGGAGACGCCTTGGCCTGTCTCAACCCTAATGAACTGATCCTGGCCATGTGTCTCTTCTCCGATATCCTCTCCTGCTGGAATGCTCATAACCACGAGCTGCATGTAGGAAGCGGTATAGAGCACCTCTCTAAAATTGGTATTCGCAAGTGTAACGTCCTCTATGTTATCGATGTATCCTTTCATGCAGGTAAGTCTACTCTATCTTCAGGAAGGAATCATGAAGAAAAGCACCCGGGTTTCCCCGGGTGCTTTTCGTATAGAACCTAACGCTTGCTCCACTGTGGAGCCTTGCGAGCCTTGCGAAGACCCGGCTTCTTGCGCTCAACAGCGCGTGGGTCGCGCTTCAGGAAGCCTGCAGCCTTAAGGGCTGGACGGCTGCCCTCCTCGGCCTCGGTAAGGGCGATGTAGATTGTGTGACTTACCGCAACAGCCTGCGCGCTCTTGCCTCCTCCCGTAACACGAGCATGCACCTCGTAATTCTGCTTGTGCTCCTCGACACGGAAAGCATCAGTTGTAACTGATTCGCGCTCTGCAGTGTTGAAATACGCGCGCGCGTCCATACCGTTAACCGTAACCGAGTTCTTATCTGCCGGCGTGAGCTTCACGCGAGCGCTCGCAGTCTTGCGGCGTCCTACGGCAGTAACGTACTTCTTTGGAGTCTCAGACATATTAATCGGTTATGGTAAGGCGCTTCATACGCTCCTTGCGAAGCTTGTTACGCGGGATCATGCCGTCTACGGCCTTCCTGAGTGCCTCGCCAACGCCCTTCTTCTCAAGAAGCATCGAGAGCGACGTAACGCGCAGACCTCCTGGGTACCCGGTGTAGTGCGTGTACTCCTTGCCCTTGATGCGCTTCTCGCTCATGACGAGCTGCTTTGCGTTCACGATACTGACTTCAGCGGCAACGACTTCGTTCTGCATGTAGGTAGCAGACTTCTTTCCGAGAAGGATCGAAGCAGCTTCGCTGGCAACACGGCCAAGCGACTGCCCTGCAGCGTCTACGGTGTAGTGGGTGCGGTCACCCTTCTCTGTCTTTACGATAGGATTCATGGTCGGCATATTACTGGACGAAGGCGATGTATGCCTGCTTGCGGCCGTCGGTCGCAGTTGCAGAGCGCTTCACGATGCGCGTGTAGCCGCCTGGGCGCTCGACGTAGCGAGGCGCGATGGCTGCGAAGAGCTTTGCGGTAGCCTCGTCGTCGTTTCCGAGACGTGCTGCTACGAGGCGACGGTTCGCGACAGAGTCGACGCGAGCATGTGAGACGAGCTTTTCAATCATAGGACGGAGCTCCTTGGCCTTGGCCTCGGTGGTCGAGATGCGCTCATGGATGATGAGCGAGCGCATCAAAGAACGCATGAGCGCTACGCGCTGGTCATGCGGACGTCCGAACGATCGACCTTTGTGGTGATGACGCATATATCTTTTTTAACACGAATTCCTTTCTACGTCCAAATTACTCGCCTTTGAGCTCGAGGCCGAGCTTGTCGAGAGCCTCTACGATCTCTGTGACGGCCTTGTCGCCGATGCCGTCGAGGTCCTTAAGTGCGGACGGAGTCTTCTTGATGAGTCCCGCAACTGACTTGATACCTGCCTCGTCGATAGCGGCGGTAACGCGTGCGCCAAGCTCGAGCTCCTCGATCTTCATCTTGGAGGCATCTTTCCCGCCCATCTTGTCGCCGTCGATGCGTACTGGGTCAGCGGCTGCCTTCGGGCGATCCGACGCCTCTTCCTGGAACCCAACAACTGCGGAGAGCTGGTGGATCATAACCTCGATGGAGCGCTCAAGCGCCTCGCGAGGACTGATAGTGCCGTTCGTCTCGATAAGGATGCGCAGGCGGTTGAAGTCCGTACGGTCTCCAACGCGCATGTTCTCAACCTCGTAGTTAACACGGCGAATCGGGGTGAAGGTCGCATCAAGCGCAATCGTGCCGATATCAACCTTGTCCTTGGTAAGAACCTCGCGTGGCACGTAGCCAAGACCGCGCTCGATGGTTGCTTCGATCTCGAGCGAGACCTTTCCAGCAACGTCAGCGATGTGCATGTCAGGGTTCGCGATCTCAACCTGGGTCGGGAGCTTGAAGTCTGCAGCTGTTACCTGCATAGGGCCCTTGATAGAAAGTGCGATGGTCTGAGGCTCATCTCCATGAAGCGAGAAGTGCACGCGCTTCAGGTTAAGGAGAATCTCCATAACGGACTCGCGGACACCCTCAATCGTAGCGAACTCGTGCGAGACGCCTTCGATCTTAACAGCAGTCACGGCAGCGCCTGGAAGCGATGCGTGAATGATGCGGCGGAGCGAGTTGCCGAGCGTGTGGCCGTAGCCTGGGTAAAGAGAATCGATCTCGTATACACCGAGAACGCCTTCTTCAGAGACAACGCGGGGCTTCGAGGGAAGTGTGATGTGGTATTCCATAACTCAATCAGTTAACCAACGGGGTAAATAAAACTAGCGGCTGTAGAACGAGAGCACGGCCACGAGATCGCCTGCAGGGCTCGCAGACTCTGCAGTCGGCATCTCCTGGAGACCGCCTTCCATCGCCTTCGGGTTCCAGGTGAGCCACGACGCGAGGGTCGGGCGCTCTGCGAACTTCTCAGCAAAATTCTCGAACAGGATGGCGCTCTTCGAACCGTCACGAACGGCAATCTTGTCGCCGATCTTCATCGCACGCGATGGGATCGTCGTCTTAACGCCGTTAATCGTGATGTGGCCGTGAGAGACCATCTGGCGAGCCGCCCTACGCGTCGGAGCGAGTCCGAG
>CAZNDC010000042.1:0-5522 GCA_964571755.1 uncultured Candidatus Saccharibacteria bacterium | reverse complement strand
GAAGGAACCGCATATCGTCTTGCTTTGAAAGATAAGAAGCAGTACCCAGATATTATTGTCGCGAACGATATGGAGTATGCAAAAGGTGCAGAGCCCTTCTATACAAACTCCTCGCATCTTCCCGTTAATTACACGGATGACATTATCGAGACTCTAGAGCTTCAAGATCCGCTTCAAACTAAGTACACCGGCGGGACGGTCATTCATGTGTTTCTTGGTGAACGTATTCACGATGCACGTGCGGTGCCGCAATTAGTGCGCAAGATTTGCCAGCAATTCAAACTCCCGTACTTCACACTCACACCAACGTTCAGCGTTTGTCCGTCACATGGCTACGTATCAGGCGAACATCCACTCTGCCCTACCTGTAAAAGCGAGTGTGAAGTATATTCGCGAATCGTCGGGTATCTTCGTCCGGTATCCCAGTGGAACGCAGGCAAGCAGTCAGAGTTCTCAGTAAGAGAAACCTACACAACCGAACCTTCTGTTGTTTCTACGCTCGTATGATCTTCGGGGGCTTTGAGAAGTGCACGCTTCTTGACTACCCGGGCAAGGTAGCCTGCATGGTGTATACCATTGGGTGCAATTTCCGCTGCCCCTACTGCCACAACCCAGAACTCGTCGACGAAACCGTCGAGACAACCTACGGTGAGGCTACCATTCTTGATTTCCTTGATACCAGGAAAGGTCTACTTGATGGTGTGGTCATCACCGGCGGCGAACCAACGATGCATGAGGAGCTGCCTGCGTTCGCTCGCCGCGTAAAAGAGAGAGGCTTTTTGGTCAAACTCGATACGAACGGTACGAATCCGGAAATGCTTCGGCGAGCCATAGACGAGAGCTGGGTCGACTACGTTGCAATGGATATGAAGTCACCGCTTGATTCTTACAGTCAAACGGTTGCGCGGGCGGTCGATGTGGAAGCAATACGCGAGAGCATCAGCATATTGCTTGCCTCTCCTATTGAGTACGAGTTCCGCACAACAATCGTGAAGAGTTTGCTATCGTGTGAAGATCTAAAACGTATCGGCGAGGCAATTCGTGGAGCTAAATGCTACTACCTTCAAAAATTCGTGCCGACAAAAATCCTCAACCCTCAATTCAAGCGGAAAGTGACGTACACAGACGAAGAGTTTATAGAGTTTCAGAAAATAATGCACGAGTATGTTGAAACCTGCGGAATACGCTGATCTGTATCTGGACCATGCCGCCGGAACACCGATTGTTCCGAAAGTGCTTGAAGACATGCTTCCGTATTTTGGAAGCGAGTACCATAACCCTTCCTCAATGCACGCAGGCGGGCGCAAGGCTCATAGAGTACTCGACGAAGTTCGGGGAACTATCGCACGAATGATTAATGCGGAAAGCGACGAGATCATCTTTACGAGTTCCGGTACAGAATCAGCTAATCTCGCAATTATTGGAGCAGCGCGAGCTGCTAAAACTAGAGGAAACCACATAATCATTTCGAGTGTTGAACACAAGGCGGTACTTGAGGCCGCTAAAAGTCTCACAAAAGAAGGGTTCGAAGTAACGTGTTTGCCGGTTGACCGGGATGGAATGATTGACTCAAATACTCTTATCTCACACCTTCGCGACGAAACGATCCTTGTTTCTGTCATCTACGCAAACAATGAAATCGGTACGGTTGTCCCAATACAAAAACTCTCTGCAAAGATTAACGATGCCTGCATTAACCGAAAGCGACCCCTCTTTCATACCGATGCATGCCAAGCGTTCTCGTATCTTGATGTCGATGTGAGGGCTCTTGGAATAGATCTCATGACCTTTAACAGTTCGAAAGTGGGCGGTCCGACAGGGGTGGCAGCGCTCTACAAACGACGCGATGTCCGCCTCTTCTCTCTTATGTACGGTGGCGAGCAAGAACAGTTGCTACGTCCCGGAACTGAGGCCCTGCCCCTACTGAAAGGATTCGCGCACGCACTCGAGATTGCGAGGGGTCTTCAAGCAAAGGAAGTGGTTCGATTACTAGAACTTCGCCAGTATTTTATTCACGAGTTAGAGAATCGTATACCAGGACTTATGGTGAACGGTCACACAATTGATGTCTTGCCTAACATAGTACACGTAACTATTCCTGGAATTGAAGGAGAGGCAATGCTTCTCATGCTCGACGAACATGGCATTGCAGTATCAACTGGGTCCGCCTGCTCTGCATTCGATCTTCGACCTTCCCATGTCTTGTCTGCAATTGGCCAAGACAGCGACCTTATTCATGGAAGCATCCGATTCTCCTTTGGGCGTGACACAGACAGAGAGAAGCTAGATTATGTGCTCCACGTATTCCCCGCTATCGTATCGCGTCTACGATCGATATCGTCAGTAACAACCCATGCATATGAAAAATAGCCCCGGTGACGTCGGCAACTGGCTTTACAGCGAGACAGTACGCAATCACTTCTTCGCACCTAGAAATCTTCTACTTGATGAGGCAACGTACGAAGCCGACGGGATAGGAATCGTCGGTAGTCCAGCCTGTGGTGACATGATGGCTGTTTGGATAAAGGTGGACCCAAAAGTAGGGCGTATAACTGAGTGTAAGTGGAGAACATTTGGTTGCGCCTCCGCCATCGCCTCAACCTCAATGATGTCTGTCATGGTGACAGAGGAAGGCGGCATGCTGCTTGCGCGAGCTAAAAGACTCACCCCTGAGGCAATTATCGAACGCCTCGATGGGCTTCCCGATCGAAAATACCACTGTTCCGTGTTGGGGCACCTCGCCATTCGTGAAGCAATCAAAGACTACGAACAAAATCATGGAGAATAGGCTTGTGTATTTAGTCACGGAGAACAGGCGGGAGAACCACGACACGGTGACACTTTCCCTTTCGTGCGAAAAAGGATCTGTTCCGTCATTCGTTCCAGGTCAATTCATTAGCGTTTACTTCCCAGAGCTCAACACGCCTGAGGGCAAGTCCTATAGTATTTCAAGTCCTCCGAGCAAGAAAACAGTAGAGATAACAATTAAAGGGATCGGCGAATTCTCTAATCGACTTTGTGCTATGAGGCCCGGAGACAAAATTATCGGATCTTTCCCGTATGGTTTCTTTTTTAGCGAACAGGATGATACTGACTTGGTCCTGATCGCAGGCGGCATCGGCATAACGCCTTTCCGCAGCATGATAGCCCATACTCTGGAACACAGACCGGGACGAAACATTACCCTATTCCAAAGCGCGAGAACGATTGCCGATCTCGTTTTTGATAAAGAGCTAGCGAATGTATATGGATTATCAACGCATTATTTCGTTACAAGAGATACCGTCTCTTCACCCCGCATTACTTCAAGAAGAATGGGGGCAGAAGATATTGTTGACAATTGTAGGTCAGAGCTCGCCGAATTCTTTATCTGCGGGTCCATACCCTTCGTGCGAGATCTCTGGCATGGACTCAAGAACCGCGGCATTGCCGAAGATAAGATTTACACTGAAGCATTCTTTTCACACTAACGCTTTTTAGGCTGCACCGACAAGACACGCGCCTTGGACTTGCCGGTCGTGAATGCGCTTCGCACTTTTATCTGCAAGCGAGTTACGCAATCGTGTTGCACTAGTAGGTCAGGACTGGCGCCAGATTAAGGAATGGATTGCCCGATTTTGATGCAGTGACGTAACCGATTTCCTCGCAAGCTTACGTTCTGTTCTTTGAAAAGACACTATTAATCGGAGTCTTAAGAAACTGTGCACCTGTTTTTTTATCCTTCGGAATTTCTCCTGCACGGATATTCACTTGAAGCGACGGAATGATGAGGCGTGGCATGCCAAGCGTCGCATCGCGCTCCTTACGCAACGCAACGAACGTTCCGACACTCGTGTGTGCATTCAAGTGTATGTTGGCGCGCTTTTGTTCCCCGATGGTCGTCTCAAATAGGTAGTCTGAACGCCCTTCAGGAAGATAGTCGTGACACATGAACATGCGCATGGACTCCGGTAGCGTGAACAGCTTTTGTGCGGAAGCATGCATGTTCTCTGCGCTGCCGCCCGGGAAATCAACACGGGCTGTTCCGTAGTCGGGCATGAAGAGCGTATCCCCGGCAAACACCGCATCTCCCACTACAAACGTGATATCGGCAGGTGTATGGCCGGGCGTCGCGATAACGCGCGCCGGAATGTTCCCGACTGAAAATTCATCCCCGTCCTTAAAGAGGACGTCAAACTGACTTCCGTCACGCTCAAATTCCGTACCCTCGTTGAATACCTTGCCAAACACCTCCTGCACTTCGAGTATTCTTTCACTTATAGCAATCTTCCCGCCGAGCCGTTCTTTCAAATAGGGTGCAGCAGACAGATGATCAGCGTGTACGTGAGTCTCGAGAATCCAATCAACGCCGTATCCGTTCTCCCGGACATACTCAATGAGCTTGTCTGCGCTCTCAGACGAGATCGTTGCACTGTCTGGTTCGTAATCGAGAACACTATCGATAATTGCGCAGCGCTTTGATACCTCGTCCGCAACCACATAGCTTATCGTGTGGGTCGCTGGGTCAAAGAATCCTTTAACTGATGGTCGATACTCGAGGAATGCTTCGTAGGTAGGCATAGACAAAAGTAATTAATCTTGATTCCAAGGCATCTTAGCGAGGAGCAGTGTCATGCCACACCAGCCCGTAAGCCCCGCCACAAGCAGTCCGACACCCACTAGACCGGAAAGCACGAACCACAGAGGCGAGGCCGACGATCCAAGAATATGGGCCAAGACAATAAACACACCCGCAGCGATAAACGTCTGCCGCATGAGCGAGAGGCGCGACGAAATCTTGACCGTTCCGTATCCGGCCTCTTCCCAGGACAAAATCCCTCCCTCGACATTCACCAAGTCTGCCTTCACCCCGAGTGCAGTGAGCTTCTCTATCGCCGTAACTCCCCTACGACCGGAACGACAATGCACATAAATGGTCTTCTTGTCTTTGAACTCCTGCACGTGGCGCTCTATCTCATCAAGTGGAACAGAGCGAACGCCGCTGATGTGCTTTTCTTTATATTCTGCGGGTGTGCAGACATTGATGAAATCAACCGAGGAATTGTTCCTTTCCGCATCTATGACTTCTTTGAACGACGAGACGGATATGTGTTTCATTTTCCTTTAGTTAGAGAGAGTATCGTTCGTGCAAGGTCTGTATACTCCCGCGAAACGTTTTTGTAATATACATGTCGGCCGCTTTCTCGCGTCTGTACGATGCCACCATCCCGAAGCACCGCAAGGTGCTGTGACAGGGCGCTCTGGCTCAGGGAACATTTCTCCAAGAGCTGGCTCACTGTCACCTCACGCACAAGACACGAGACAAGCTGTACGCGCTGCGGATTCCCGAATGCTTTGCATAAATTCTTAAGCAGCATGGAACACATATTAGCAGACACTAATATGTTATGCAAGTGCTGATTGCATTAGTGGGCTGCCGCTTTAAACTAATAGAAAACGGCGCCTGGGAGCGCCGTTTTCCTGAATCTGTTGCGGGGGCCGGAATCGAACCGGCGTCTGGAGGTTATGAGCCTCCCGAGGTA
>CAZNDC010000041.1:0-5525 GCA_964571755.1 uncultured Candidatus Saccharibacteria bacterium | reverse complement strand
CCTGTACGTCAGGAGGCAACTAACGGCCATGAGGAATCCCTTGAAGATCTTCAGGTCGGTGGGTATCTTTTCTGCATTCCTTCTCTTTGGGGCATTTTTTACTCCTCTGAAGGTATTCGCTTGGGGTTTCACTGATGCCGTAGGTAACACGGTACTCGCAGGCATTTCTCTTTTCATACTTACGTTTGCAAGCATGTTGCTCGGTATTTTCGGCACCTTCTTTAACTGGGTGGTAATCCGCACCGTGTTCCAGTTCGGAACCTATTTTGGTACAACCGACGGCATGCTTATCGCGTGGGGTGTTATGCGCGACATTGCGAATATTGGCTTATTGTTTGGATTCATCTTCATGGGCGTGATGCTTATCCTTAACGTCAGCGGGGGACACGGCGGGGGCATGGATGCGAAGCGTGCCATTCCGCGACTCATACTCTTTGCCGTTCTCCTTAATTTCAGCCTTTTCGCGTCTCAAGGAATTATCGATGTTGCAAACGCACTCGGTTCCCAATTCGCTGGGTTAGCTGGTTTGGAATGCGGACTAGAAGATACCGGGAAGGAGTGTGCCAACAGGGGTATATCGGGAAGGGTTATGCAGATGGCAGGTATAACATCTATATGGAATCAAGGTCTCCTCGACGACCAGAGCGGACTTACCCTGCTCGCGCTCGCGCTGTTCGTAACTATTACAGCTATGGTGCTCTTGGCGGCAGCAATTATGCTTGTTGTTCGAGTGGTGATACTGACGCTGCTTATGGTCACATCTCCTATAGGCTTCGCTGGAATGGTTATACCGGGGCTGGGCGGACTTGCGAGCAAGTGGTGGCATATGCTCATATCGCAAGCATTCTTCGCACCCGTGATGTTACTGCTTATGTTTATAAGCCTCAGGATGGCAGACTCCATGAATCCAAAGGGCTCAAGTATCGTTCAGTCGCTCGGGGGCCTCGGTACAGATGTACAAGGGGGCATTGGCGGAGCGGGAGATTTGGAGATACTAGTCGTGTTCGCGGTTGTTATCGGCCTTATGCTCGCCTCGCTCATGGTGGCCTCGAAGATGGGCGCCATGGGAGCGAAGTTCGCGACTAACTCGGCCGCCGCGCTTACGTTCGGTACTATGACGCGCGCAACGAACTACGGTGCCGGTAGGGCAGCGCGTGCGGGCAGGAACTACATGCAGAAAAGTGGCACTGCAGCGCTCGGCCGAATTGGTGGACGAGTTGGAGGAATTGCTGGTGCACGAGGCGCTGCCTTGGGCGAGAAGTGGGGTAGAGGAACGGGCAAGGTGCTTGTGAACCGCGCACTCACGCCACTCGAGAAGGCAAATCTCGATGCACGCAGAGTGCCAGGTGTCGGGGGTCTCCTCGGGCTTGCTGGAATTGATGCGGGCGCAAAGCCTGCAGAGCATGTGTCCTTCGCTGAGATGGAGCATAAGTACGAAGACTTCAGGGACGGCAAGCAGGGCAAGGTCCTCGACCAGCAGTACGAGCGACAGGTTAGCGGGAAGCAGCTTGCCCAGGAGGCTCATGACGTTGATGAGAAGAAGAAGACAGACCCCACGGTCCGCCTGTCTGACAAGTCTGAGCAGTTCCTCAATTCCCTATCGGTTAAGGAAATCGCGGCTCTTCACGAAATCAAGGCTGGTTCTGAGGCGGCATGGCAAGCCCTTACTCCAGAGAAATTTGCTCAGCTTTCGGATGGCGACGAGCTTACTGACGCGGAGAAAGATGCGGGCAAGGCGGCTCGGTTCAAGGAATTGGATAGCGTTCTTAAGACTGGCTCCCCTGAGGAGATCAAGAAACTTCTCAAGGGCATTACGAAGGCTGAGAAGGAGCTTATCCCTGCTAAGTTCTACGAGAGCGGCAAGTTAGTAGATGGCTACTCCGATAGCGACCGAAAGGCGCTCGAGGACAGCAAGAAACTTACACGTACCACACGTGAACTCGTAAAGGGTTCCTACTCGCATGCGCGCATTAATGCCGCATACGAAAGTGGGGGAGCACCCGCGGTGCTTGCGTTCGGAGGCCCAACGGTCCTTACAAGCCTCAAGAACGAGCAGATCCTTGAGGTTGATTCGAAAGTTCTTGCTGATCCTGCCCTTGCGAGCCATTTCGCTCCGCAAATGCTTAAGGCGCTTCAAAGAAGCAAGGAGCTCACGGCAGACAAAATGAAGACAATCGGTTCAAACATCCGCGCTGGCAGCATGTCTCCAGAAATGCAGACCTTTATGGATTCTAAGGATGGCCAGTATTATTGGACATAAAATATGGCACGATACACCCAAGAACAGCTTATTACTGCTTACCGAAACGCTCCGGTCTCCATACAAGACACACTTGATGGCGGTCTCGTTGAGAAGGTCGTAAGCGATGTGCAGGTACGGTGCCGGCTTCACGCTGACGTTGCCAGTACTCTCGACGACGAAACTCGTTTCTTGCTTCTAGGTCTCGTAAACCCTGCTGAATTCTTCGGAAGTCTCATGCTAGCGGGTACCGATGAGCAGACTGCTCGAAGCATCATGGAGGAAATCAATAACAGAATCTTTATTCCGCTCAAGCAGCAGGTAAGTGGCAATGCGGCGAAGACACCGGCACCGATATCGTATTCAGAAACTCCAGTAAGCGTCCCGACACCTGCTCCTGTCGCTCCTCCTCCTGCGCTCGATTACGCGCCTACCCCGGTAACGCAGATTCTTCCAGGATCATTCGCTGCGGTGCCCGCGCCCGTACAGCACATGGCTCCTGAAGTACCTGCACCAGCTGTTGAAACGCCCCCTGTTGTTGCCTCGCACACTATGGTTAGCGACATGGCTTCGATCCAACAGACTCAGGTCGCACCTCCTGCTATCGCACCGCCCGCACCAAGCCAACCCCTTCCTTCGCAACCTCCCATTATCAAAAGCTACGGGTCAGATCCGTACCGAGAGCCAATTTAATAAAAGCCTCTCTATTGAGGGTTCAGCCGGATATTGCTACTCTTTTCCTATATGCCAGAGCGATTACGTGTCGAAGGAAATCCAGTTGCGCCCGAAAATTCCGAGCGCGGCTTTGAGCCATTTGAAGACGACGAGTCTGAGGAGGATGAGGACGAAGAAAATGACGTCCACGAGACAGTTACTGAGGGGCACGACGAGGAAGCTGCTCGCGAGCGAGTTCGCGAGAACTTGAGAAACCACGCGGCCGCTGACTCGGCAAGTAATGATCATCCAGAAGCCTCTTCAGATCACGGCCCCTGGGGCGCTCGTGATGGAAGCGGAGGAGGCGCGCACCATGCCGCCGGAGAACACGGTGATGGGGGACATCATCACGGCGGCAAGCTCCTTCCGAAGCTCGGAGGCTTGTTCGGTCTTTTTTGGTCCTGGGCATGGCTCGCCGTCACGAGTGCCGGAGACATGATGGGCAAGGGTGGGGGCGGCCACGCCAAACCAAAGGCGAAGAAGGATGATCACGGTGCGGCCGCGCATCACTAGCGTCCACAGCATTTTCATATAAGAAGAAGCGTGCGCATCGCGCCTGCTGTTATACTTACGGGTAATGGAGTACCAGGTACCGCAGTTCATTGAGGTTGAAGATAAGATCTTCGGCCCATTTACGCTCAAGCAGTTCATCTACGTAGCGGGCGGAGTCGGTCTTTGTGCCATTCTCCTCTTATACCTTCCGCTCGTCGTCGGGATTATCCTCGCCATGCCTATAGGCGCGTTCACTATGGCGCTCGCGTTCTACAAGGTGAACAACAAGCCGTTCGTGGAGATCATGGAAGCGGGCTTTAAGTACTACATCGGGGACCGCCTGTACCTCTGGAAGAAAGAGAAGCCCCAGAACAATGCTCCTGTAGCGGCAGCAGCACCCGTTGAGCGTGCGAAGCTTGGACTAACGAGCGGGAAGCTCCATGAGCTCGCCCGGTCGCTTGATATTCAGGACGGCCAGTCTGGTCAATAACATCTATGGCTTCAACTAAGGCGACACAATCGTTCGTTCCGGTTAAGGAAGTGCGCAACGGCGTCGTTATCCTCAAGAACGATGGGTACCGCGGCATCCTCATGTGCTCGTCGATTAACTTTGCACTCAAGGGCGAAGATGAGCAGCGCGCCATCATTGGAGGTTTCCAAAGTCTCTTGAACACGCTCGACTTCTCGATTGAGATCGTCGTGCATTCGAGGAAGACCGACATCCGTCCGTATCTCGCGCTCCTCGCGGAACGCGAAGCGACGCAAACCACCGAGCTCATGCGGCTTCAGCTGCGCGAGTACATCGCGTTCATCAGGAACTTCATCGACTCGAGCGACATTATGACGAAGATGTTCTATGTCGTAGTCCCGTACGCGCCATCCGCGGGAAGCGCCGCATCGAACGCAGTCTCCTTTCTGAACCGGAAGAAGGAGGGTGGGGAGCCTATAGGCACCACAGAAGAGAGTTCGTTCGAAGAATCTCGCGTGCAGCTTGAGCAACGCATGTCGCTCGTAGTGCAGGGCCTCGCCTCAAGCGGCGTGCGTGCGATACCGCTCGGTACCGAGGAGATCATCGAGCTCCTGTACCGTTCCTTCAACCTGAGCGAGCTTGAGAGCCCTATCCATCTTTCTTCCTAACCTATGGCACTCCTCGATTTCCTCAACAAGAATAAGAAGGATGAGAACACACCTGCAATTGCGCCGGTGCTCCCGAAGGACATCTATGCGGAAGGGGAGCTGCAGCTTGCGGACGCGATTGCGCCGGCAGCGCTTCGCGTGGGTGCCCGCGAGATCGAGCTGGGCGAGAAGGTATCGCGCTCCTTTTATACGATTTCCTACCCGCGCTTCCTCGTTGATAGCTGGTTCACCCCTATCGTCAATCTCGACAAGGTCTTTGATATCGGCATTTTCATTCATCCCGTAGAAACGGGCGCAGCGCTCCGCGGCTTCCAGAAGAAGGTAGCGGAGATAGAGAGCCAGATCTCGGATAGGGAAGAGAAGGGGCTGGTTCGTGATCCGATGCTCGATACCGCATATCGGGACCTCGAGCAGCTACGTGACCAGCTCCAGCAGGCAGAAGAGCACATCTTTGAGGTGGGGCTTTATATAACGCTCTATGCGAACTCAAAGGAAGAACTCGACAAGATAGAAGGGGACGTGCGCGGCATTCTCGACGCAAAGCTCGTCTACACGAAACCCGCCCTCTTCCAGCAGGAGCAAGGATTCCGTTCCACCTTGCCGCTCGCACTCGACGAGCTCGAGGTCCGCAGTAAGCTCAACTCGTCTCCGCTCTCCTCGATATTCCCGTTCGTTTCGTTCGACCTCACCTCTGACCGGGGAATCCTCTACGGCATCAACCGCCACAACTCCTCTCTGATTCTTTTTGATCGCTTCTCGCTTGAGAACTACAACTCGGTTGTGTTCGCGAAGTCCGGTTCTGGAAAGTCCTACGCCGTTAAGCTCGAAGTACTCCGTTCCCTCATGTTCGGAACGGATGTGATTGTTATCGACCCGGAGAAGGAGTACGAGTTCCTCGCGCAGGCAACAGGGGGGCGCACGTTCAATATTTCGCTCTCCTCTG
>CAZNDC010000040.1:0-5554 GCA_964571755.1 uncultured Candidatus Saccharibacteria bacterium | reverse complement strand
CGTTTCCATGAGATTATTTACTAGCGAAACTCTTACGTCACCATAACGGTAACGTTCGTCTCGTTCTCGCCGGTTGGGAGCGATGGCGCTGAACGGACTTCAGCATTCATAACTGCACCTCCCTTCCCGTACCCGTCGTACATCGGGTATGCTCCTCCGTTCTCAGAGAAAGAGACGACCTTGCCGAGACTGACGCCGAGCTCACGTGCGAGATCCTTCGCCTTCTCGCGAGCCTCCTCGATAGCTTCCGCGCGCGCCTCGTTCTTCACATTGCTCTCGTCGTCAACGATGAAATCAGGGCCCGAGATGTTCTGGACACCAAGTGCTCCGAGCGCTTCGAGGACTTCGCCTGCCTTTGCAGTGTCGCGCACCTTAACCTCGATCGTCTGCGATACGTCGTATCCGACGATACGTGGACTGTTTGCTGGTGGGCACATCATGCCCGGATAGCAGGGATTCTGTGCGTACTCGTATCTCGGGGAGACATTGTAGGACAAAGTCTTGATATCTTTGTCGTCGACTCCCTTCTCCGATACTGCGTTGAGCGCCGCATCGTTGCGCTTCGTAGCACCGTCCTGTGCGGCCGCTACCGTCGATGCACTCTCCATAACCGTAAAGGTGATGCGTGCTACATCCGGAACCGCAGCAGAGCGGCCGGTTCCCTCAACCGTGATGGTATTAAGAGGGTCGCCAGGAGCACGGCCGAAGGCCGTGTCCCACGTCTTCGCGAGAAGGAAGAGCGCAAGGAGAATAAGGACCGCAACAAACGCGACGCGGATGATGCGATTGTTGCTAAGTTCGTTCATGAGCTGATTCATACGTATATATTCATTAATGAGTGTGTGTGGCAATGGTAGCACGTTCCTCCTGCGGCCCATTTCCTCGCTTTCCGGAGATCATATAGACCGCTATCGCAGTCGTGACGGGGACCGCGAGCACGAGGCCCGAGCTTCCGATCAGGATGCGCACTATCTCGGTGGCAAGAACCTCTCCATTCAAGATGTACCCGGGAGAAGCGGTCGTGTATTCAAGCAGTAGGAACAGCGGAAGCGATGCTCCCACATACGCGATCGCAAGCGTGTTCACGAGAGCGCCAATATGTTCCCTACCGATACGAAGCGCGCGCAGATAGACTTCCTTCTTCGTGAGGTGGCTGCCGGCGCGCATGAGTTCCTCTACGGCCACTGCCTGCCCAATGGCTATGTCGTAGAGAACGCCGAGAAGACCGATAAGGATACTCGCGAGCAACACGCCAACAAGATCAATCGTGCCGCCGGATTGGAAGTGTAGATAGGTACTGTCTTCGGAACTGTATCCTGAAAGCGCCGCCGCATAGACCACATACCAGGCGGCAAGGCCCGTAACAATAACGGTCCCAATCATACCGATGACTGCGGCGCTGGTCGTGCGGTTGAAGCCGTGCGTGATGTAGGAACCCACAACGATGATGAGTGACGCGACGCCTATGGCGACCGTCACGGGCGGGAACCCAGCCGATATGCCAGGCAAGAGCAGATAGAAGATCAGGAGCAGGCTCCCGGCGAGACTGAGCAGACCGCGTATACCCTGCAGACCGCCGAAGACGCACACGAGCGCGAAGAACACGAGCGTGAGTATGCCAAGTATATGGAGCCTATAGGGATCCGCGACCGTATAGAACTCAGTCCCGTCCGTCGGACTTACGAGATGGCGCAAATAGAATAGGTCTCCTTCCTTAAGCTGCGTGAAATTATTTCGGAATGTCACCATCTCTCCTTTTGCTGTCCCGGACAGCACTTCTACAGTGAGCAGCTGAACACGCGATGAGACATCGGTGCCCGGCAGTGATTCGATCCCCTGATCGGCCGCAGAAAGCACCCGGGCCTTCTCGATCGTCTCTACGTCAGGTACGAATTGTGCATGCGCTATCGGTGCGACCGTAGAGACCGCGAGCAGCATTACACCGAGGAACGAGAGGAGATACTTCATTGTTTCTTTGCGCACGGCACGCAGACGCCGAAGAATTCAAGCGCATGATCCTCGATACGAGCGAACCCTGCAGCAACTCGTACCCGTTCGTCGAGCGCTTCCGGCAAGCACGCCTCCACGTCTCGGATAGTGCCACACACCGTACAGACAGCATGATGGTGATGGCCGTTCGCGCGCTCGTACAGCGCCCTCCCCTGCGCGAGCTCGATACGCCGCGCAAGACCTGCCTCCTGGAACGCATCGAGCATCCGATACGCAGTGGCCGTATCGAACGCGCGCTTTCCGGCAGTCACGAGTGCCTCTACTGAGCGAGGTGCAGCAGAAGACGTGAGTGCGCGCATGAGCGCAACGCGCTGTCTCGTTGCGCGGAGTCCCGCCTCCTTGAGAAGAGTTTCGGGGGTACCGTCTATAAGCCGTCGCTTTTCTTTCATTCAAGAATCATACGCCATTGTGCACATTTTCCTAGATGCGAATCTATTGCATCTAAATAGTGCGCATGCTACCGTCCCCTTTATGATTACCGCACTTATTCCTGCACTCCTCGCCGTAGGTGTTGTCAGCCTTATATCGCTTATCGGCATCGTCGCGCTCGCATGGAACGAAGCGCTCTTGAAGCGAATTCTGTTCCTCTTGGTATCGATTGCCGCCGGTGCCCTGTTCGGTGATGCGTTCATCCACCTCATCCCAGAAGCGTTTGAAGAGGCAGCAAATCCCCTCTTAGTCTCGGGGCTCATCCTCGGCGGCATCATGACGTTCTTTGCGCTCGAGAAGTTCCTGCGATGGCATCATACGCACGGCGAAGACGAGCTCGAGCCTGAGACGCATGCACGCATACACCCCGTAGGACATCTCGTCCTTGCGTCCGACGTGCTTCATAACCTTGTCGACGGTATTGCGATCGGTGCCGCGTTCATCATCTCTCCCGAGATCGGTATCGCAACAACAATCGCTATTATGCTGCATGAGATTCCCCAGGAGATCGGCGACTTCGCACTGCTCGTGCATGCAGGCTTCTCACGCACCAAGGCACTTCTTATGAACTTCGCATCGGCGCTTTCGGCCTTCATCGGTGTTGGCCTCGCATTCTGGCTCGCAGGAAGCTATGAATCCGCAGTTCCCTACATCGCTGCCTTCGCTGCTGGAAACTTCATCTACATCGCAGGCTCGGACCTTGTCCCTGAGCTTCATAAGACAACCGGCGGGCAACGATCGCTCCTTCAGTTCGCCGCGGTTATCTTCGGTCTGGTCGTCATGGCTCTCTTGCTGGTGCTTGAATAACTGAACGAACAAAAAGAGCGCGGTCCCCAGGGACCGCGCTCTTTTTCTTTTAGTCTACTGACCGACCTGAAGGGTCCCCAGCATCGTAAGGAGTGCCTTATGTTCGGAAAGGTCCTCTACTACGAGGTTCGAATCGGTCCAGCCGAGGACATCGTGCTCAGTTATCTCGAACTTCAATACATCATTCGCACGAACCAGATAGTACGCGCTGTGGATCTGACCCTCGAAGCGCTCGATAACCGTCGAACGGAAGGTCTTCCCGTTCACGATCATATTGCCAAAACGACTGAAGTCCGTCGCCTGCATGTCCGAGGGCTGATAACGGGTGTTCTCGAGGATAACCGTGTCGGCGTCCTGGCCAGCAACTATCGGATAGCTGCGTACGATTATCGAATGAGAACCTGAGGATGCGGACTTCGTGAATGCCGCGATTAGCGAAGAGTCTGCGCCATACGCATTCTCATCTGCGACGTATCCTGCAGGAATCGCGAACGCAACCTGCTTGCCTGCAACTTCAACATTCGGCAATGCGCATGGCGCGAATGCGCACGATAGGCCCGAGCGCCCAACCGACGTCCCGTCCGGACAGACCTTCGCCTCCATGGTGCAGGCAGTCTCGTTAGCGGGCATTCCGGGACGCTCAATTACGTTGCGATAGAGGAAAGCACCGACGCCGACAGCGAAGATAAGTATGACGCCAGCGATGAGTTGCTTCATAGGTACTAGGGTTTCTTTAGTGCGTCTCGTATTTCTTCAAGCACGAGCACTTCCTGGCTCTTCTCTGCTGGCGGTGTAGTGCCTTCCTGCTGCTCCTTGCGCGCGAGCATCGTGAGGTGGTTGATGAGCTTCACGAGCAGGAAGAGCGCAAACGCAGTAATAACGAACGTGATGATCGCCTGGATGAAGAGGCCATACTGAATCTCTGCGTCTGTGTTCGGTATCGCGAACGCGAGGTCCGCGAAGTTGATACCACGCGTGAGCAGGGATAGAGGCGGCGTTATGATATTCGTGACGAGCGAATTCGTAATTGCCGTGAACGCTGCACCAATCACGACACCGATTGCGAGATCGATCGCGTTTCCGCGGAGTGCGAATTTCTTGAACTCTGAGAGGAAGGATTTCATATCGGAATGCGATTGCGAGACTATCTGTTAAGCATATGTGGCCTCCATATGGCTATGAACACCGCGGCATTACCCCAGAGGAACGGAAGCCAGAGCGGGAACCCGAGCAGGTTCGGACTCGCGTATGACCACGCACCAGTCGAGATTGCAGCAGCTTCAGCAAGCGGTCCACACACAAAACCGAATACGTAGACAAACAGAAGATCCTTCCTCCAATTCAGGTACACGATACCAGCACCAGCGAGCGCGAGTAGTGGCACCAGTATTGCGTTGGACTCCCAGAAGAAGACCGTCGCTGCGAGGGTTACGAGAGCCAAGAGTGTACTAAGGAATCTGCGCTTTCGATGAGACATATCTAATTGGGGCGACCTATGGGGCTCGAACCCATGACCGCTCGGACCACAACCGAGTGCTCTACCAGCTGAGCTAAGGCCGCCACGTAGATGGGTTATAGCACGATTAGGGCAAAAAGATGAGCGCAGCCTAGGCTGCGCTCATCTTTTAGTGCCCGGGAGAGGACTTGAACCTCCACGCCTTGCGGCACATCCACCTCAAGGATGCTTGTCTACCAATTTCAACACCCGGGCAGGTGTCTGCCCCATTAAAAACAAGGCCCGCTTACTATAGCGGGCCTTGTCAGTATTTACAAATCAGGGGCTTCTTACGCCTCTTCGTTCTTCTTATCCTCGCGGGACTCCTCTGCGGCAACCTCTTCAACAGTTACCTCGCCTTCCTCGGAAGACGCCTCGATTACTGGGCTCTCCTCGACGGATACCTCTACTGGCTCCTCAACAGGAGAGCCTTCCTCGACAACCTCGACCTTCTCAGCCTCGGCGAAATCAGCTGTAGAAAGCTTAACCATGCGCATGTTGCGGAGCTGGCGGCGCACCTCGCGTGCAACCTTCTCGCGGATGAAGTAGAGCTTCGCGCGACGGACCTTCGAGCGCTTGGTAATCTCGATCTTGTCGATAATCGGGCTGTAGAGCGGGAATATCTTCTCGACACCGATACCAGAGAGCGTTGCGCGGACCGTGAAGGTCGCTCCTGCTTCTGTTCCGTGCTTAACCGCGAGCACGAGGCCCTCGAATACCTGGAGACGGGTCTTGCCCTTCTCGATAACCTTCTGGTGTACGCGCACAGTATCACCCGGGCGTATGCCGAGCTTCGTGCGCTCTTCAGTCCTC
>CAZNDC010000039.1:0-5753 GCA_964571755.1 uncultured Candidatus Saccharibacteria bacterium | reverse complement strand
CAGTTCGTGACGGGCTTTCAGCCGTTGAGCAGTGGAACCAAGGCTTCAGTGCATTTGATGATGAGGTCCGTAAGACAAAATGGGAAGACACTGGAGCAGCACCAGATTACGATGATCCCAAAGTCGTCTCACTTCTCACAAAAGAACTTGAGACCACGATTAACCGCACACTTGCAGTTACAAGTTCCTGGCAGGACAGTGAACAGTTTGAAACGAATGTCCGTAAGAGCCTTGGGTGGCTTGGTGTGAAGTTCGAACGCGATGGTGAGCACGGAATCCGGATTACGAATGCGAGCCGATTGATCGAGAACCTTAAGACTTACCAGAAGGAGGGTATGAGAATCATGGCCCGTAAGACTGGTTCTCTAAAGGAAACTTCTTCGGCGAAGCCCCGCGTTCGCGTTAAGGCGGGAAGCGCACCAAGTCCTTTAGAAAAGCCTCGTATCCGCGTGAAAGCGAGCAGCGCCCCGACACCTCCAGACGCTCGCGTGACATAGATGCTCGGTTCATCTATACTAGGCAAATAAAGCGCCCGAGGCGATTTTTTAGTATTTAACAAGCTTATATGGCAAAGAATCCAAAGACAGAGCGTTCCTATGTGATGCTTAAGCCAGACGGGGTCAAGAAGGGCCTCATCGGCGAGGTTATCAAGCGATTCGAGCAGCGCGATCTCAAGATCGTCGCACTCGACATGTTCCAGCCGACTACCGATCAGATCGACAACCATTACCCGAAGGATCCAGCGTGGATCACGCGTCTCGGCGAGAAGACCCTCTCCACCTATGAGAAGTACGGGTACGATGCCCAGGCTGACTTCGGCACGACCAAGGCCGAGGAGATCGGTCCTGAAATCCGCAAGTGGCTCATCGACTACATGACCTCCGCACCACTCGTAAAGATGGTTGTTGAAGGAACACACGCAGTTGATATGGTTCGCAAGATCTCTGGCCCTACGATGCCGTACCAGGCTGACATGGGAACTATCCGTGGAGACTACTCCAACGATTCTCCAGCACTCGCGAATGCTGAGAAGCGCGCAGTTATGAACATCATGCACGCATCCGAGACTCCCGAGGAGGCAGAGCACGAGATTAAGTACTGGTTTGGCGAGTCAGTCATCCACGACTACAAGCGACACGGCGAGTAGTTTAAAGCAGAAAAAGCACCCTCTGGGTGCTTTTTCTATGGGTGTATACTTGTTCTCGGAGCCGTCCCTAAAACGCAACTTGCTCAATTTTCGGGAGTCTTATATCCACGTGCCGGGGTGCTCATTTTATGACTAACCGACACGGTGCGGACACCCACGTGGCACACAAAAGTTGCCACACGGGGACGGTTCCGCTAAAAGCCCGCCATAATGGCGGGCTTTTAGCGTGCTAGAGTATAGGTCATGCGACTTCCTTGGCTCCTTGCCGCACTCGTCTTTGCAGCCGCGCTCGCCCTGCTTCAGCATTGGGCGCTAGCTGAGTTCCTGTACTGGCGGTATCCATGGTTCGATACCATGATGCACTTCTTGGGCGGCCTTGCTGCCGCGACATTCGTCGTAGGGCTGCTTCATAGGAAGCGTGCTCAGCTCTTCCTAGTTGGCATGGTTCTGGTTGCGGTCGGATGGGAGGTATTCGAACTTGCTATCAATGCCCAGAGGGAAGCCAATTTCATATTCGATACTTCGCTTGATCTTCTAATGGACACGCTTGGCATGGCTACTGTGTACTTAACCGCTTGTCTCACTCTATGGCACTCCGCGTAACCTTCCATGGCGGGGCCGGCTCTGTTACCGGCTCGAACTTCCTTCTTGAGGGAGCGAGCGGAAAGATACTTATAGACTGCGGGCTCGAGCAGGGGAAGGACTTCTGCGTTGAGTGCATGTACACGCCGTTTCCCTACGATGTCGCCTCTATAGATGCGCTTGTCATCACGCACGCGCATCTCGATCATATTGGGAGGGCACCGAAGCTTATGCGCGAGGGATTCAAGGGAACGGTCTATATGACTTCAGCGACCCGCGACCTCATGGAGCTGATGCTCAAGGACAGTGTCAGCCTGCTTACGCAGGAGGCAAAGCGCTATAATCAGCAGCCGCTCTATAGCGAGCAGGACGTACAGGCACTGCTTGAGCATGTTGAGATTCTGAACTATCACGAAGAGAAGGAGATAGCACCTGGCCTTTCAGTGTATTTGCGCGATACGGGGCACATTTTGGGTGCTGCAAGCGTGCGCGTGAAGGACACCGCGGACGGCACGAGCGTAGCGTTTACAGGAGACCTGGGGAATACGCCGAATCCGTACCTGAACGATACGGAGATGGTGCCTGATGCTGACGCCGTGATCATGGAGGCCGTATATGGAGACCGGGTTCATGAGCATGTGGATCAGCGCGTGCCCGAGTTCAGGGACACCATGAAGCGCGCTATCGCACGTGGCGGTACGATTCTCATGCCGGCGTTCTCCATGGAGCGCACGCAGCTCATGCTCTATGAGCTTTCAAACCTTATGGAGGCAGGAGAGATCCCGGAGATTCCAGTTTTCCTTGATTCGCCGTTGGCTATAAATGTAACCGGTGTGTATGAGAAGTGGGCGGATGAGTATTTCAATGATGCGGCTAAGGCGGAGATGAAGAAAGAAGGGAGCATCTTCCGATTCCCGTTCCTCACCATGACGCCAACGCGTGAGGACTCAGAGACTATCGCAGGCGAGCCAGCCCTGAAGCTCATTATCGCGGGTGCCGGCATGAGCCATGGGGGCAGGATTGGGAAGTGGGAGGCGAAGTACCTGCCTGACCCTTCAACAACACTCCTTATCGTGGGCTATCAGGCTCCTGGGAGCCCGGGCCGCCTATTACAGGACGGTGCACCGAAGGTGAAGCTCGACGGGCGTGAGATCAAGATACGGGCAAAGGTTGAGAGCCTTACAAGCTGGTCTGCGCATGCGGATAGAGAAGGGCTCCTCAAGTTCGCTGAGGGCTCGCTCCCGCGTGCTAAAGCAATATTCGTATCTATTGGGGAACCTGCAGCGCAGCGATTCCTCGCACAAAGGATTCATGACTACCTGGGAGCGAAGGCAATTGTGCCGAGTCAGGGCGAGGTGTGGGATATCACCAAGGAAGGAGTTACGAAGGTGTAGCTTTAATATTAAAAGAAAAGCCCCGCATGTGCGGGGCCTTTCTTTTGCCAAGAGCTACTTAGCCCTGAATCTGCTTTGCAACGCGTGCGAACACCTCAGGCTCTTGAGCTGCAAGCGTAGCAAGTACCTTGCGGTCGAGTTCGACGTTCGCCTTTGCCTTTGCAGCGATGAACGTGCTGTAGGACTTGAAGCCGAGGTCACGGATGGCAGCGTTCAGGCGTACGATCCAAAGTTGGCGGAAGTCCGTCTTCTTGTCACGACGATGATTGAAGGCGTTCTTTCCTGCGTGGACGAGCGACTCCTTCGCGAGCTTTACCTTCGTGGAGCGGCCATGGCGATATCCCTTGGCGCGAACCAGTATGTTTCGGCGGCGCTTAGCCGATGCGACTCCTCCTTTTACTCGTGCCATACGGAATTGATTACAAAACTATTATTTGGTGATTGCACTCAGGAAGCTGCGACGAATATGATTGCTGACCTGGATGATGTTCGTGCGACCCTTCACACCCTTAGTGCGTCCGCGTTCCTTCGCGTTGAAATGGTCCTGGCCTGGCTTGCGTGCGACAAGTTTCCCGGTGCGGGTCACCTTGATGCGCTTCGTGTATGACTTATTCGTTTTCATGGGTAGGTGATTCGGGTGCTGGTGTCTGCGGCTTTTTGGTAGCCTCCGCAACGGCCTTGCTATCGCGCTCGATTATCCCGGCAAATCCTTTTGGAGCCCGAGCGATTGGCTCGGCTACCTTATAGGGATAGGGGATGAGGAGCATGAACTTCTCGAGCCGGGTCTTGAGGAAGGCTTCATCCATCCCCTTGTACCGGCCCTTGAGGAAGAGTTCCATGCGGACCCGATGGCCATCGGCGAGCCACTCGGCTGCCTTCTTGGCCTTGAGACGCATATCGTTCTCTCCAGTGCCTACCTTGATCTGGACCTCCTTGGTCTCTGAGACCTTTACCTTGGCCCTGGCAGCACTCTCTTTCTTGCTTCGCTCGTACTCGAATTTACCATAATCCATGATTTTCGCAACGGGAGGGACCGCGTTCGGCGAGATCTCGATGAGGTCGAGACCCAAGGATTGTGCGGCTTTTAGGGCATCTTCGGTCGTGATTACCCCAAGATTCTCTCCCGCAGCCCCAATAACACGCAGTTCGCGCGCTCGAATCTCTCGATTTATGCGGAGTCGGTCAGAATTGGTACTCAAAGCAGTGGTTGTGTGCGTATTTTAGCACGCAAATAGGCCGTGGACAAGGAATTACCTCGCTTTCTTCAGCCGGAAGCGGCCAAAGAAGGGGAGGTATATGTCGTCCTCAAGGGGAATTAAGAGCTCTCCTTTCTTTACGGTATCTCGAAATACCACGGGAGCGCCCTCGATAACGGCAAGGGGTATCGATTCGTCCCCTTCACCCATAGCGAGGACCGCTGCTGCGGCCAGACCGTCTGCGACGTTGGTCTTCGCGAACTTGAATGGGCGTCCGAAGAGGTCCTTCTTGCCACGGTAGTCGGTGAGTCCAGAGAATCCGGCATACCCAAGCGCGATACCGAGCGTACCTGCGCGCAGAGGGAGCACGCGGCTGTCCGTTATGACGATACCGAGCCGCTTAAGGCTGTACTCGTTCATGAGTGCTTTCCTGAGCACGCTCGCTGCCTTGAAACTGTCTTTGGGAAGAAGGATGAGCTTGCCGTTAGCATTCGACTCGTCGATACCGGCATTTGCCATCATCATGCCGTCCTTGAGCGTGAGCCAGACGAACTTGGTCTCTATCGCCGTCTCGCTCTCAGACTTTATAAGCGCGACATGCTCCTTCTCGGTTGCTGGTGTAGCAACACGTCCTTCGTAGAGAGCGACGATCTTTGAGGTAACGACAAGCACCGAGCCTTCCTTAAGGGTGCGGATATGTTCCTTGATGAAGCGGGCGAGGTCCTCCTGCTCCTTGAATATTCGGGTCTTAATCGGTTTTACCTGCATGATGGTCGTGCTTCAGCAGTGCGATGCCTGCGTACGCGAGGGGCGTGTAGAAAGCGCCTACGAGCACTTTGAAAAGCCACCACGTGATGATGAGACTTATGAGCACAGGCGTCTCGTAGATGCCGTAGAAGGCGATAACCATGAAGATCACGGTATCAAGCAGCTGCGACCAGACGTTCGAGAGGAACGAGCGCAGCCAGAACAATTTCTCGCCGAACTTCGCCCGGAAGAAGAAGAACGAGATTACGTCCTGGTACTCAGCGATAAGGAATGCGGCGAGAGAGGCGAGCGCAATCCTGAGCGAGATGCCGAATACCTGCTCGTAGCCGTCTTTAACCCAGAGCCCGTCCGGGGACCAAGGAACGACAAGCGCGAGGAGGGAATAGGCGATGAAGAGGGCGGTTGAGACGAAGCCTGCGAGCACGAAGAACTTCGCGAGCTTCTTGCCGTATACCTCGCCGATTACATCGGTCATAAGGAAGACGATAGGGAACATGAATATACCTACCGACAGATGGAGCCCGAACAAGGGCATAACCTTGAGGCCGAGCGTGTTCGCGGCGAGAAGCGACGTGAGATAGAGCGCGAGCGCGATGAGCACCTTCTTGAGGGACCGCTCGTCGAGCGATGCGAGTGATTGGATCATAGGGAATAGCTAAGGAATAA
>CAZNDC010000038.1:0-5845 GCA_964571755.1 uncultured Candidatus Saccharibacteria bacterium | reverse complement strand
CGCGACAATAATATCTGGGTACTGCTTCTTATCTTTCAAAGCAAGACGATATGCTGTTCCTTCTGCAGGAGTCGCCTCAAGGTTGTAGAGGTTTCCGGTGTCTTTTTGATATTCAACGAGCCTCTCACGCATGAAGAGGAGTGTTTCCTCGGCAAAGGCATGTCCCGCTTCGGTTCCAATGTCTTCTCCAAAAAGATTCCTCGCTGCCTCGTTCATTCCGACAAGGCCAATGGTAGAGAAGTGATTCTTCCAGTATTCACCATGCATCGTTGCAATGTTACGGAGATAGAACTTTGTATACGGGTAAAGGTTTGCGCGTGTAAGTTGTTCAAGAGCTTTTCGCTTTATCTCAAGGCTCTGCTTGGCAATGTCCATCTGATGACCAAGAAGTGTCCGGAACTCTTCAGCGCTCTTTGCGATATAGCCGAGACGCGGAAGGTTAATGGTTACAACACCAACCGATCCTGTTAGAGCGTTGGCGCCGAAAAGCCCGCCTCCCCTGCGATCAAGCTCCTCAAGATCGAGACGCAAGCGACAGCACATACTCCGTGTATCTTCAGGCTTCATGTCAGAGTTCACGAAGTTGCTGAAGTACGGAATGCCATATTTTGCGGTTATTTCCCAGAGCCCGTTCAAGTTTTGATTATCCCAATCGAAGTCCTTGGTTACGTTCACGGTAGGAATAGGGAAGGTAAATACACGACCCGCAGCGTCTCCCTCAGCCATAATTTCAAAGAAGGCGCGATTCATGGTATCCATTTCTTCCTGGAAGTCCCCATAGATTTCTTCCTGCGGCTGCCCGCTTCTTATGACAGGTAAATCCTTGAAGTTCGGAGATGGCGATAGATCAAGCGTGATGTTTGAGAATGGCGTTTGAAAGCCAACACGCGTTGGCACATTCATGTTGAATACGAATTCTTGCATCGCTTGCTTCACTTCCTCGTACGATAGCTTGTCATAACGAATAAAGGGAGCGAGCAAGGTGTCGAAGTTTGAGAATGCAATTGCACCCGCAGCTTCGCCTTGCAGCGTATACATAAAATTCACCACTTGTCCTAAGGCAGCGCGGAAATGTTTCGGAGCTGCGGACTCTATTTTCCCAGGAACGCCGCGGAATCCGGTTAATAGAAGGTCCATAAGATCCCATCCGACGCAATATACCGAGAGGGTACCGAGATCGTGTAGATGTAAATCTCCTGACTCGTGCGCAGTCTTTACTTCCTGTGGGTACACTTTAGTAAGCCAGTACGTCTTACTCACTTCCGAAAAGATGTAATTGTTCAACCCCTGGAGGGAGTAGTCCATGTTGCTGTTTTCCTTCACCTGCCAATCGAGTCGATCAAGATACCCGTCGACGAGATCGACCGAGGCAGCTGCGGCGAGCGCTCGCATGTCGGCGTGCTGCTTACGGTACACAATGTATACCTTCGCAGTCTGGTGATAAGATGCCTCCATCAGAACCTGCTCGGCGATGTCTTGTATCTCTTCAACCGATGGAAACTCGCAGGAAAGTGTTTCTGCTCTGGCAATAACAGAGTCTGTAAGGTGTTCCGCGTCAGCTGCGCTGTATTCGCTCGTGGCATTCCCGGCCTTCGTAAGAGCAGCTACTATCTTCTCTCGCTTGAATGGAACATGCGCGCCATTTCTTTTGATTATTTGTGAAAACCTTTTCTTTTCTTCAGAACGAGGAGTTGTTCCTTTTTTCATAGGCGCAGCATGTTATATTGATAGTCGTCTATGAATTATACGCATAGACAACTATCTATGAATACAAAAAAGGTGGGGAAATCCGATACGGGCGCGAAGAAGAAGGAAAAGACATACCCGAGGCCTGAATGGGTGAAGGATTCGGCTGAAGAGGAGCTTTGTCCGGATTGCTTCAAGGTGGTGGGGAGTCGCAGCCGTTACCAGCTCGTTTGTCTCCTTGGGAAAGCGAAAGAGGGAATGACGGTTACTGAGTTGACCGCCGAGCTTGAACTGCAGCAGCCGACTATTACTCATCACCTGAACGTATTACGATCGGTCGATGCAGTTACAAGCGTCGATTCCGGGCGCGAGCGCATCTACACTTTGAACCGAGATGCACATTGCTTCGACGAGTGTAAAATCCCGTACTAATCTCTTTCTATGGAAATCATCTACCTGCTCCGTACGATACTCGTTGAATGGTTCGGGCTCATTATTGCCTTTATCTTCGCAGGTGCCTTTCTCTTTCTGGTCTTGCGGAAGCTTCATTCGACGTGGCTTACGGTTACGCTCGTTGCTGTTTTTCTCGGAGTTTCGATATTCTTCTACGCGCCTCATGGGTTACCGCGCGGATTCGAATATCCCTTCTTCCTCAAGACCTATGGCCCTGCCGAGGGTCCCGTACTCTCCTTGGGAAACGTGCTCAAATTCTTTGGGAACTTCAGCAAGTTCGAGCGTGTCGAGAATATCGCACGTGACCCAAACGACGTTCCGCCACCAATCACGCGGACAGTACCGGAGCTCGTGAAAGTAGAGCTGACGACTAAGGAAGTCATCGCGGAGATGGCACCTGGTGTGTTCATCAACTACTGGACCTTCGATGGGCAAGTGCCGGGCCCCTTTATTCGGGTACGGGAAGGAGATACGGTAGAGCTCACGCTTCATAATGACCCGACGAGCCTCCATAATCACAACATCGACCTACATGCCGTGACGGGTCCAGGCGGCGGCGCAGTCTCCACCATGGTCGCCCCGGGCGAGTCAGCAACGGTAACATTCAAGGTGCTTCATCCTGGGTTGTTCGTCTATCATTGCGCAACGCCGAACGTCGCGAATCATATGACGCACGGCATGTATGGTCTTATTCTCGTTGAGCCTGCGGAGGGACTTCCTGCCGTGGACCACGAATACTATGTCATGCAAGGTGAGTTCTATGCGGCTGGCGGTATGGGCCGCAAGGGCATCCAGCTCTTCGATGCGGAAGCGATGCTCGCGGGCCAACCGACATACATGGTCTTCAACGGCAAGATTAATGGACTTATGGATCGGATGCAGATGCAGACAGGAGAGACCGCGCGCATCTATATGGGCAACGGAGGTGTGAACCTTGTCTCCTCATTCCATGTGATTGGCGAAGTGTTCGATCGTGTCTTTTCCGAGGGGTCCATCACGTCCGAGCCACATACCGACGTTCAAACTACCCTTGTGCCGGCTGGCGGCGCGACTGTTGTTGAATTCGATACACAGGTCCCGGGAAACTATATTCTCGTTGACCACGCGCTCTCTCGCGTGGACCGGGGTCTATGGGGAGTCCTCAAGGTCTCAGGCGAAGAGAACAAGGAGATCTATGATGGCGTAACCGTACCTGGACAGGGGCATTAGATTAATTTGGGGTGAGTCAGTGTGATTCTCGCCCTGCAGACTTTTCCCTTTGCTTGGCGTGATATAGTGCGGCTGTAACAAGCCTAGCTAGTACTCATGGAAAAGAACGATACAAAAGATAGACCGGCCTTGTTCTTCATAGGAGTCTTGCTCCTTCTCGTTGGACTGTACGGATCGTTTACGACACTAGTGAATATCCTCGCATTCGAGAAGTATCCGCAGCACAGTATCTTCAGTCTTTCAGGAAATGGAGGAGAATATGGTTCTCCTCAGTCCGAAGCTGACTGCACCGCGAGCTACTACTACCAGGCTCCTACCTACTACGAAGGTGACAGCAACGTCATGCGTGAACCCACGCCGCAGGAAGTGAAAGATGAGGCCGCATACGAAGCTCGACTTAAGAATGACGAGCAGAACTGCATAAGCCGCGTAGAGCTTTCCCGCAAGGAAACCATGGTTACTGATATCAGTCAGTCCGCTATATTCCTGCTTCTCGCATTCGGCGTGCTGGTATATGGACGAACCTTTAGGAAGGGTATCCTTACGCTCAAAATCTAGTGCATAGTTCGGGTTGACTCCGGGCCCTCGGTCAAAAGAAAAAGCTCGCAAACACACTGTGGGCCTTTTGTTGGGTAGTACATACTCTGTTCGGCTATACTGTGCACACCACTTCCGAACCATGATGATGTTTTCAAATGTGTTCCTTCTGCTGCCTGCAGTATTCGCTGCGATTTATCAGGAATGGCTCTACTTCTTCTTTGCCGTAGGGCTGTGCATTTTCTCTCCTCTGTATCACTGGTATCAAATTCACAAGCCTGGCTCGCACCTCTTTCCTCTATACCGGAGACTCGACCTCATGTTTGCAGTAGCTGCGTTTGCCTATATGTACTACTGGATCTATCAATACGGCCAGTACAAGATTGCGTTCTTCACTCTCTTAAGTTTGGTAACGCTCTTCTTCCTGTACGGGAGACGCAAGGATTATAAGAGACTTCATCCGTGGTTCCATATTGTTGCACCTATACTTTCCTCTGCAATCCTTATCTACGCACATATATAGCGAGTCCCGGTATCGTTCCGAGCCCTTTTACCTTTGTTGACCAGGTGCGCGTTTCTTTAAAAACGTCTTCGATTTCTTCGTGGATTGCGTAGTCGCTTTGCAACAATCCAAAATATAACGAGGAGAATCAAGAATAAGAGGGGATAGAAGATCGCCGGGTACGCGAATACGGGAATGAGCGATTGGGCAACGCTTTGCATGAACCCTCCAGAGGGCTCTGGGTCTGCGATGGACGCGTCACTCTCTTGATTCTCACGCGTCTCTGCGCCGAGCACCTGCCCGTGTGTCTTTGTGCTTGAAGTCGCGACCGATGCCACCGGCCCGGCAGCTTCGGTAAGGAATGTCTCGCCTGCCTTGCGTAGAGCCTCAGCAGTATCAAAGACGGTACCCGCTACGCGAGAGACGAGGGGGCTGCCTGATGCAATCGCTATGCTTACGGCATCGCTCGCGCTGTCGATACGTTCGAGTGCCACCGGCTTCGATGTCTCCGCTCCTACTACAACAGCAACAGAACCCGCGGCCCGGTTACGAATAGCTGTGGCCTGCTTGGATTGCTTCTCAATCGCTGTACCAACAGCGGCGTCAACGGTGTGCGAACCTGCTATGGCGGTCCACGGCACCGACTTGAGAGTGGTTTCGCCCTCGTTGAGGGTGAACGGAACGGACCCCACGCTCACCTGGTCTACCAAGAAGGTTATGGAGCCCTCGATAGAGGTGTCGCTTGCGTTATAGATGGCAGCATAGATCTGCACCTTCTCTCCAGCACTAGGTGTGCTCTTTGATACCCAGACCGGACCGGGTGCAAATCCTGCCGGGAGACCCTCCTCGGCGTATGCCGGGGAGGCCACAACGAAGAATGAGAGGACGAGGAGAAGCGCGTACGAGCGTCGCATTACTGCTATCGTACCACCCGGCTTCCTTGCATAGAGCCCATTCCTTTATATAGTTACCGTATACCCGGTTGGGGCGGGGAATTTCCGTAACAATCATCGGCAAAACCGTCCTATTCCAGTCATATGGCCCTACCTCGTATCCTGCCAGCAACCCTCCTTTCCTTACTGTTTCTTACGGCGCCTAGTACGGTGCTCGCGCTCTCCTCGTCAATTCCAGACCTCGATGCTCTAAGCGATATGGGCTCATCGAATACGGACAACATCACGAACGACACGACTCCGACGTTCACGGGTACGATCGATGAAGCCGCCGATATTTGGCTTTACGTGAACGATATTCAGACTAGACGTATCCGGAATACCGTCCCGCCGACGTGGAGCTACGTGTATCCAGTTGCACTTGCTGATGGGGTGTATACGTTCGCTGCGTCCCCGTTTGTCCCTAGTGGAGGGGTCGGACCACTTACAAGCGCTCTCACTGTTACTATCGATGCGACTGCTCCCGTCGTGACGCTTGCGGGCGACGCTACCGTGACTGTAGCGA
>CAZNDC010000037.1:0-5950 GCA_964571755.1 uncultured Candidatus Saccharibacteria bacterium | reverse complement strand
CGCGTGGCTCGACCATGCGGAGTACGGCGTCCTCAACATTCCGCGTCCGGACCGTGTCATCTACTTGCGGGTGCCTGTTGAGAAAAGCCTCGTGCTCTTGTCCAAGAAGCGCGCACAGAAGAATGAGTCGCTTGGGGAGCGTGATACGGATATGGTCGAAGAGGATCGCACCTATCTCGAACGCAGCAGTGCTGCAGCCGAGATTCTCCTTTCTACGCAGCCGAACTGGGTAGCGATAGAGTGCATGGGGAACTCAGACATACGCACACGGGAAGACATTCACGAAGAGGTGTATGCAACCGCCACGTCGCTGCTAGCTGGATAGCTACGAAGATAGGAGCACCCTAGCTTTTGCAGGACGTTGGCCGTTTAGCGCTAAGGAGGTACGATTATTCCACTATGAGATAGGAATCCGCAGCCCGTTTTATTTGAAGTAAGCACACACGACATGGATTCCTACGCACACATACAGAACGAAGATAAGGAGCTCTACGACATGATCGAGGGCGAAGAGAAGCGGGAACGGGAAGGGCTTGAGCTCATCCCGTCAGAGAACTACGTATCGATGGCGGTACGTGAGGCAATGAGTAGCGTGCTCACGAACAAGTACTCGGAGGGCTATCCGGGCAAGCGCTATTACGGCGGCCAGGAATATACCGACCAGGTAGAGACACTCGCCATTGAGCGTGCGAAGAAGCTCTTCAACTGCGATCACGCGAACGTGCAACCGCTCGGCGGTGCGGCTGCGAACATCGCCGCATACTTCTCATGGCTTGAGCCTGGGGACGCCATACTCGGTATGGACCTCTCGCATGGCGGGCACCTGACGCACGGGTCTCCTGTAACCTACATGGCGAAGCTGTATCGCTTCGTGCGCTACGGCATGAAAGATATCGAGACCGGCGAGATTGATTACGACGAGATGCTCGAGGTTGCGAAGCGGGAACGTCCGAAGATCGTGCTTGCAGGATTCTCTGGCTATCCGCGTGAACTTGATTGGAAGCGCATCGCCGACATTGCGCGAGAAGTTGATGCAGTAGCGATGGCTGACGTCGCACACATTGCCGGTCTCATCGCGGGAGGTGCCGCGAAGAATCCTTTTGATTACGGATTCAACATCGTTACGACGACGACGCATAAGACGCTGCGCGGTCCGCGCGGCGGCATGATTCTCTCGAAGGGAACCGTCTCAACTCCGTTGCGCGCTCCTGAGAAGACAATCGAGAATATCCCGACCCTCATAGATCGAAGTGTATTCCCAGGCTTCCAGGGCGGTCCGCACATGCATCAAATCGCAGCGAAGGCGGTTGCGCTGCGCGAGGCGGGAACGCCTGCCTTCAGAGACTACGCTCAGCAGGTGGTTAAGAATGCACGCGCTATGGCCGACGTCTTTACCGAAGGCGGCGTACGCCTCATAACGGGCGGCACCGACAACCATCTCATCCTTGCGGACGTGTTTGGCTCTCTGGGCATCTCCGGCGGGGAAGCGGAGACCCTCCTTGATCGTGCGGGGGTCACCCTCAACAAGAACTCGATTGCAGACGATACGCGTAAACCATTCGATCCTTCTGGTATTCGTTTCGGCACACCGGCGATAACGACGCGCGGGTTTGATGAGAACGATGTGCGGGAAGTAGCACGGCTCATGCTCGAAGTACTCACGAAGCGTGACGATGCGACGGTCGCAAGCGCACGCGATGCGATACGCACACTCTCACTCGCGCACCCCGTACCGGAGTCGTTCGCATAGCAGCGGGTGCACGCATACCAAATGCACGAGAATGAGCCGGCAGTACAGTCGGCTCATTCTTTGTAAGCACATAGAAGCACAAACGTCTTAACTAGAGTGAGCGCTTACAAGCTTAAGCAAATTCTATTTATGACGACAAAACTTAATACGACATTCATCTCAACGGTAGCAGCCATTGTCGGACTCGCCGCTGCCGCCGCCTTGATGTTTGCGTTCTCGACTCAAGCGCAGGCAGATGCGAGCACGAACAAGTCGGGCTCTGGGCTCGAGGTTATGATTTCAAGTAACGGCAGAGCGCTCGTGCGTGGCGCGGAGGTCACCAACGTCTCCGGCAGCGTCGTGACTGCGCGTACCGAATGGGGACAGAGCGCGCTCACCTGGAGCATACACACCGATGCCGAGACTAACTTTGTGACAAAAAAGGGGAGTTCAGCCGACCGTAATGATATCGAGGTTGGAGATACGGTGAGCTTCTCCGGTTCACTCGACGAGGATGCGGGAGCATTCGTAGTTTCAGCTGATGTCGTTAAGAACTGGTCGCTTGATAAGGATGATACCGATCGCCATGACGGCGAGAAGCGTGCTGAAGCAAAGGTTGAGATAAAGAGTCGATGGGACGAGTGGAAGCATAAGTTCCCAGTCCTTGGTTGGTTCGGAAACAAGGGAGATAGGTAATACCTGATTTCAAAAACAGCCCACGTCTCACGAGGTGGGCTGTTTTCTGCTACTATCCGCTCTATGGAACAGAAGCTCCAGGACGCAGTACGGGAAGCCCTCATCAAGATGGGTACGTCCGACGTGCTATTCGCTATTGAATGGCCGGCAGACCTCGCGCATGGGGACTTTGCTACAAATGCAGCACTCGCAGCTGCAAAGACGCTGGGTCGAAGCCCACTTGATATTGCCGAGGAGCTCGTCTTAAAGCTCAAGGAGAGCCTTGGGGATGAGATTGAGAAGATCGAGGCCGCAGGCCCCGGGTTCGTGAATATCACACTTACGCATGCAGCGATAGCGAAGACACTCACATATGCCGCAAGAGACGATTCGTGGGGGACGGGGAACGCAAATACTGGACGGAGCGTGATGATCGAGTACTCGAACCCGAACCCGTTTAAAGAGATCCATATCGGTCACCTCATGAGTAACGTTATTGGGGAGGCACTCTCGCGCGTGCTCGAAGCGTCCGGCGCACGCGTCATCCGCGATACGTTCGGCGGGGACGTCGGCCCGCACGTCGCGAAAACACTCTGGGCTATCAAGAAGAAGGGGATGACGGATCTCGCAAGTGCGTCCGAGATAGGAGGAGCCTATACCCACGGATCGAATGCGTATGAAGAGAATCCCGAAGCGAAGGCTGAGATCGATCTACTCAACACGCAGATCTATGACATCGTTGCGAAGCAGGACACGCCTGAGACGCTCACGGAAGAGGAGCGTTCGATACTCGCGCTCTGGCGCAAGGGTCGCGAGGTATCAATGGAAGAGTTCGCGCGCATCTTCGCGATACTCGGTACGCGCTTCGACTATATTTTCTACGACAGCGACACAACCAAGGGCGGCATGTCCGTGGTGCGTGACGGTATCGAGCGGGGCGTATTTGAGGAGAGTGATGGCGCCGTTATTTATCGAGGGGAGAAGAAAGGACTTCATACCCTCGTCTTCATAACGTCGCGCGGCACGCCTACCTACGAGACCAAAGACATTGGCCTCGCGTTCCTCAAGGAGGAGCGCCACCCGACTGACGAGGTCGTGATCATAACCGCTATCGAGCAGATCGGGCACTTCGAGGTGGTCTTGGCCGCGCTCGAAGAGATTGCGCCGCTTCTCGCAAAGAAGACGAAGCACGTGCCGCACGGCCTCCTGCGGCTTACGACCGGAAAGATGGCATCCCGCAAGGGCAACATCATAACCGCATCCGATCTGCTTAAGGACATGGTTAGTGCTGCGAGCGAGAAGAATGCGGACCCGCTTGTGGCAGAGCAGGTCGCGGTTGCCGCAATCAAGTACATGATCCTGCGTCAGGCCCCGGGTGGCGATATCATCTTCGATCCTGAGAAGTCACTTTCTTTGGAAGGGGACTCAGGTCCATACCTCCAGTACGCCTTGGTCCGCGCGAAATCAGTTATCGCGCAGAGCGACGTAGCCGCAGACGCGAGCGATATGCCCGAAGAGATATATGATCTCGAGCGTCTCGTCATCAGGTTCCCGGAGGTGGCGCGTAGAGCGGAGGCTGCGCGCGCGCCGCACCTCATTGCCCAGTACCTTACGCAGCTTGCAGGGGAGTGGAACTCATTTTATGCGCAGAATCGTATTAGAGGAGGAGAGCACGAGGCATACAAGCTTACACTCGCGGATGCCTTCGTCGCTACGATGGAGCGGGGGCTCGATCTTCTTGGGATTCCGGTGCCGGAGAAGATGTAGCCGCTCGTCATTGCTTTTAAATAGTGGGCGGGCTAAGGTGGCCTCCGGGCTGTTATGGAGACAGTCCTTTGGGAGGCTATAGAGCATGGCGTCGACGAATAAAACGAATGGCGAAGGAACGAAGAAAAGGCTTGCGGTCGCCTGCAAGATTCTGAAGTGTACGGAGGACGAGTTCCGGCTCGCCGTAAGCACGGTGATCAGGAACGAAGGCTTCGAGCCGTGCCTGGCGGGTGACACTGATTGCGTCAGCGCCCAGGTCCTGCCCTACATCAAGGCAGTTCTCGCGGGGACTCAGAAGCGCCTGCCGCTGCAGTACATCGCCAGGCGCGGCGACGTCCCGAGGCGCACACGGCCTCCGGCGCACCTTCCGAGCTCGGCCAGGGCCTCGGCCCTTGCTTCCACCCGGCGCCACTGAGGCGCCACCCTACCCACAGTCGTCGCTCACGCGCCGGCTGTTTTCATTTTCATGCGCTAAACGCTAGGATGGGGAGACTATGAAAGACTCGGAGAAGTCAGATGCTGTGAGGCGCGAGGAAGAGATCCTCGCGTTCTGGAGCCGTGAGCGGATATTCGAGAAGTCCCTTGAGAAGCCCTCGCCCAAGGGAACCTTCGTGTTCTACGAAGGTCCGCCAACCGCAAACGGCCGTCCGGGCGTGCATCATATGGAATCGCGATCCTTCAAGGACGCTATCCCGCGATACAAGACCATGCACGGGTACGCAGTTCCGAGACGCGCCGGCTGGGATACGCATGGACTGCCGGTTGAGCTTGAGGTTGAGAAGGATCTCGGATTCAAAGGAAAGAAGGACATCGAGGAGTACGGCGTCGCTGCATTCAACAAGAAATGCCGCGAGAGCGTGATGAAGTATATCGAGGAGTGGAACCGCTTCACGAAGCGCATCGGGTACTGGGTGGATCAGGAGAAGGCGTACTTCACGTTCGATGCGTCGTTCATGGAATCTGTATGGAGCATCATGAAGAAGGTTTCGGATGACGGACGTCTCTTCAAGGACTACAAGGTGGTGCCATGGTGCGCACGCTGCGGAACGGCACTCTCCTCGCACGAACTCGCGCAGGGCTATGCAGACGTAAAGGATCTTTCTATAACGGCAAAGTTCGAGCTTGCGGACACGCCTCGCACCTATCTTCTTGCTTGGACTACGACGCCATGGACCCTGCCAGGTAATGTCGGACTCGCCGTAGGGAAGGACATGACGTACGCGCGCTACGCGAAGGATGGCGAGCGCGTGATTCTCGCGAAGGAACGTGCGGGACAGCTCGAAGAAGGATGGACACTCGAGGAAGAGTTCCCGGGGAGCGCGCTTATCGGAAAAGCGTATAAGCCGCTCTACGGGTTCGCGAAGGAACTTGCGCCTGAGACCGAGAAGCCAAAGTTTGAGAAGGCCTTCCAGGTCTATCCTGCGTCATTCGTCACCACCGAGGACGGCACCGGTATCGTGCACACTGCCGTGATGTACGGCCAAGAAGACTTCGATCTTGGCCAGGCGGTTGGACTGCCGAAAGTGCACCTCGTTGCCCCTGACGGGAAGTTTGTTAGCGGTACGGGTTTCCTCGAAGGGCGGTTCGTGAAGGATCAGGAGGTCGCTGTTGATGTCCTCAAGGACCTGCAGGAACGCGGACTTTTCTTCTCGAAGGAGAATCATCTGCATAGCTACCCGTTCTGCTGGCGCTGCAAGACGCCCCTCATCTATTACGCGCGTAATTCCTGGTATATCCGCATGCTGGAGCTGCGCGAGTAACTGCTCGCCTCCAACAAGG